>CAYPNL010000043.1:0-9118 GCA_964412045.1 uncultured Desulfobacteraceae bacterium | reverse complement strand
GCTGATGTGGTGGTTGCCGGCGGTGTGGAAAACATGAGCCAGATTCCCATGGGCGGGAGCATGATGTATCCCAACCCAGCGCTGGTTGATATGAGGCCGAGTGCATTTACAGGGATGGGATTGACTGCAGAGAATGTGGCTGAACGATATCATATCAGCAGGGAAGAGCAGGATGAATTCGGGGCCAGGAGCCAGCAGAAGGCGGAGGCCGCGATCAAGGCAGGAAGATTTAAGAGACAGATTGTTCCTTTGAAGATCAAAAAGCAAAAACAATTGCCCAATGGGCACTTTGCCTACGAGGAGGTCGTCTTCGATACCGATGAAGGAATGAGGCCGGGAACCACCAAGGAAAGCATCTCCAAGATCCCGCCTGCCTTCAAGGCGAATGGGACGGTAACTGCCGGGAATTCCTCTCAAACGAGCGATGGAGCAGCAGGGGTCGTGCTTATGTCCAAAGAAAAAGCAAAAGAGCTGGGCCTGAGACCTATGGCTACCTTCCGCTTCCATGTGGCAGAGGGCTGCCCGCCGGAGTACATGGGTGTAGGACCTTCGGTTGCCATACCAAAGGTGCTGAAGATCTCTGGCATGACCCTTGAGCAGATGGAGCTGATTGAGCTGAACGAGGCATTTGCAGCGCAGGCGATCTACTGCATAAGGGAGTTAGGGGCCAACGAGGAGATCACCAATGTGAACGGGGGAGCAATTGCCTTGGGTCATCCCCTCGGATGCACCGGGGCCAAATTGACGACCCAGTTGATCCATGAGATGCAGGATAGGAAGCTCCGATGGGGGCTGGTCTCTATGTGCATTGGTTTCGGCATGGGAGCTGCTGCAATCTTTGAAATAGAAGACTATTAATCTATGGAGGCATGAAAGAGATGGCAAAGGAAAAACTGTTTAAGGGTGGTGAGTTCTTGATAACGGATGCCTTACCTGAGGAAATATTCACACCTGAGGATTTCACGAACGAGCATCAATTGATCGCAAAATCGGCAGAGGAATTTGCCGTGGGAGAGGTTGAGTCCAGAAGAGATGAACTGGAAGAGCTGAATCCTGAATTGATTAAGACCCTCATCAGAAAAGCAGGGGAACTGGGATTCCTCTCCACCGACATCCCGGAGATCTATGGGGGATCGGAAATGGATCACATCAGCACGGTTCTGGTGAGCGAGAAAATGACACGAGGTATATCCGGGTTTGATATATCGGTAGGCGTGCAGATGGGTATCGGAAGCCTCCCGATTGTCCTGTTCGGGAGCCCAGAGCAGAAGACAAAATATGTGGAAAAACTGTGTACCGGCCAGTTGATCGGCGCTTTTGCCCTCACGGAGCCGGAACACGGCTCCGACGCGCTCACTGCAGAAACCACTGCCGTTCTATCCGATGACGGAAAATACTATATCATGAACGGGCAAAAACAGTTTATCAGCAACGCAGGTTTTGCCGATGTGTTTCTTACCTATGCTCAGATTGACGGGACGAAATTCACGGCCTTTATCGTGGAACGCAACTGGGACGGCGTCTCGGTTGACGAGGAAGAGGTAAAGATGGGTGTTCACGGCGCCTCTACTCGCTCGGTCATCTTCAAGGATGTGAAGGTTCCAGTGGAAAATATCATGGGGGAAATCGGCAGGGGTCATGTGGTTGCCCTGAATACTCTCAATATCGGGAGATACAAGCTGGGCCCGGGAACGGTCGGAGGTGCAAAACTTCTCTTAGCCGAGGGTGTCCAATATGCCAAGAAGAGGGTCCAGTTTGGAAGACCGCTCGTTGATTTCGGGCTGATAAAACACAAGATCGCTGAAATTGTTGTAAAAATCTACGTTACGGAGAGCATGGTTTACCGGACTGCAGGTCTCCTCAACTTGACATTAGAAGGAATTGATCCGTTGAATGAGGACGCAGGGAAAAAAACAGGTGAAGCCCTCAGGAAATATGCCTTAGAGTGTTCCATCAATAAGAACTTTGGCTCCGAGATGCTCGATTTTGTAGCAGATGAATGTGTCCAGATTATGGGCGGATACGGCTATATCAAGGACAACAAGGCTGAGGCCGCTTATAGAGACTCGAGGATCAACCGCATCTGGGAGGGAACTAACGAGATCAACAGGCTCTTGATTGTCGACATGCTCATGCGGGCAGCCATGAGGGGGGAACTTCCTCTGCTTGAGGTTGTCAAGGGGCTTACACAGGAGCTTATGTCCTATAGGCCATCTATGAGCGTGGAGGAGGGCATCCTCGAGCAGGAGAAGAGCATGGTTGTAATGGCAAAGAAAATAGCCCTGCTCGCAGCCGGCGCCGCAACCCAGAAATACATGGACAAACTCGCGCAGGAGCAAGAGGTGGTCGCCCTTATGGCCGATATGATCATCGCTATCTTCGCGATGGAGAGCGCCTTGCTGAGGGCGTTGAAAAAGCTTAGCAAGGATGGCGAGGACAAGGCCCGAATCCATATCGCTGCGACCAGGGTGTTCATACATGATACATTTCCACAGCTCGATCTCATGGCAAGGCAGGTCCTCACAGCCATTGCCGAGGGAGAGGAGCTCAAGACTCAGCTGATGGGTTTAAAGAAATTCACTCGCTATACCCCAATCAACACTATTGCGCTTCGAAGGGAAATCGCCGAAAGCGTCATTCCCGTGGCCCGCTATAATCTGACTAAGATATAAAACGCGTTGTTGTTCATCAGCCAATTGCTGCGGTTGCTATTGTAAAAGGGTGCCTTCAAGTTGGTCATCATCAAAGACCTTGACACTATTCCTTGTAATATGATACCTATACGCTAACGTTAACAGAAAAAAATTAAAAGGGGGGAGGGTCATGGCCAAGGATGATGAGTCCAAAAAAGACTTTACTGAAAACGAGGACGAGGACCTGCTTGATTTCGACTTTGATGAGGATTTAGTGGGCGAGGAAGAGGATGTCATTGATCTCGTTGATGTATTTGAGGAGGGCCGTGCACCGGAAGCTGTCGAAGAAAAAATAGAGGGCCTTGAAGAGTTCTTTACAGAAGATGAGAAACAAGAAGAGGACGAGGAGGTGCCCACTGAGGATGACGGTGGCGAAGAAACCGTTCTTATGGAAAAGGGAGAACAAAGTGCTGCCAAAGAGGGAGAAATCGCTCTCGATCTAGAGGAGAATTTAGACCTAGATGCGGGATTCGAAGAACTCGAGGGATTGGAGGACATGGTCTCAGTGGGTGAATCTGAGGCTTTGGAAGCAGAGCAGGAAACAGAACTCAATTTGGATGAGGAGATCAGCCTGGACGAGGATATCGAGGAGTTAGTGACAGAAGGTAAGCAACAAACGGCAGAGCTGGCTGAAGAAGAGCATGTGCTGGATCTCGAGGAGGAGATCAAGATAGGCGAGGAATTCAAAGAATTGGCGGAGGAACTGGGAGAGGAACCCGATGTGGAGGGTGCGGTGGAGCTTGAGGCCCCAGTGGCAGAGCAGATCACCGAGGAGCCTGTACCTGAAGCCGTTCCCCTTACTCAAGAGGCAGCAGTAAAAGAAGCACCCATTAGGGAGGAAATTCCACAGGAAGTTCCGGTAATCTCAGAGGGAGAGATTGAGGCAGTGCTCACACGGACCGTACGAGAGGTCCTCGAACGAGTGGCCAGGGAGGTACTACCCGAGGTAGCAGAAAGGATTATCAGGGAGGAGATCGATGTTTTAAAGAAGAGCATAGAATCCGAGAACCAATAATAATCTTTTTACACTATATGGGCACAAAGACATAGGGCAGGAATATCATGATATGTCGCTGTGCCCATTTACGTGATTCTATTCCCGTTTCTTTTGTATCAGTTGAGGTCTGAAAAATAAAAGAGGAGTATCCCGTAATGGAAGGGAAAGGCTTGTCCAAGGCATACGAACCAGATGAGGTTGAGTCTAAATGGTACGAGTATTGGGAGGGAACCGGCTTATTTCAAGCCGATGCCGAATCGGATAAGCCTGCCTTTTCGATAGTTATTCCCCCACCGAATATCACAGGGAGCCTGCACATGGGCCATGCCCTCAATAATACCCTTCAGGATGTATTGTGCAGATATAAGCGAATGAAAGGGTATAAGGTACTATGGCAGCCAGGCACTGACCACGCAGGTATCGCCACGCAAAACGTGGTGGAGAAGGATTTGGCAGCACGGGGAGACACTCGACACCAGATTGGTCGAGGCCGATTTATCGAGTTGGTATGGGAATGGCGAGAAAAATATGGGCATATAATTATCAACCAGCTCAAGAGGCTGGGAAGTTCATGTGACTGGAGCCGGGAAAGGTTTACCATGGATGAGGGCCTCTCTAAGGCCGTGAGGGAGGTGTTCGTGCGCCTCTACCAAGAGGGCCTGATCTACAGAGGAGATTACATCATAAACTGGTGTCCCAGGTGCCATACGGCCCTCGCAGACCTCGAGGTGGAGCACGAGGAGATGGACAGCTTCCTCTACTACATTCGCTATCCCTTTGAGGGACGACAGGGCTACCTGACCGTGGCTACCACGAGGCCCGAGACAATCCTAGGTGATACGGCAGTAGCTGTGAACCCCCAGGATGAACGCTATAAAGGCCTCTCGGGGCTCTCTGTCCTTCTGCCTATCCTGAATAAGTCTATCCCCGTGATCCATGACCGGTATGTGGATACGGAGTTCGGTACTGGTGCCCTGAAGATAACCCCGGCACATGACATCAATGACTTCGAGATCGGTAACGCCCATGGTCTCGAGCGCATACGGGTTATCGATGATGACGGGAATATGAACGAGCTCGCCGGTCCCTATCAGGGAATGGATCGATTTGCGTGCAGGGAGAAAATCCTTGATGACCTGAGGGATGCTGGTTTGCTTGAGAAGGTGGAGCCTTATCGGAATGCGGTGGGGCATTGCTACCGGTGCAAAACCATGATTGAGCCACTCCTGTCCAAGCAGTGGTTTATCAGGGTAGGACCTCTGGCCAAAAAGGCCGTCGCAGCAGTGAGGGAGGGCCGGACACGGATCGTTCCCTCTAACTGGGAGGCCGTATATTTTGAGTGGATGAACAACATCAGGGATTGGTGTATCTCGAGACAAATATGGTGGGGACACCGCATCCCGGCCTGGTATTGCAAGGGATGCGGCGAGGTCATCGTGGCAAAGGAGGAGCCTGAGACATGCCCTTTCTGCAAGAGTTCAGATCTTGAGCAGGAAACGGATGTGCTCGATACCTGGTTCAGCTCGGCCCTGTGGCCTTTTTCCACCTTGGGATGGCCCGATTCAACTGAAGAGCTACAGACCTTTTATCCCACCTCAGTACTCGTTACCGGATTTGATATCCTCTTTTTTTGGGTGGCGAGAATGATGATGATGGGGATTCACTTTATGGGGGATGTTCCCTTCCGTGATGTCTATATTCACGCCCTGGTCAAGGATGAGCAGGGCCAAAAGATGAGCAAGAGCAAGGGAAACATCATTGACCCTCTTGTAGTGTTGGATAAGTTCGGCACCGATGCGTTTCGATTTACCCTCGCGGTCCTGGCTATCCAGGGAAGGGACATACGGCTTTCAGAAGAGAGGATTGCCGGGTACAGGAACTTCATCAACAAGATCTGGAATGCAGCGCGGTTTGTCCTGATGAATCTGGATGATTGCGAACCTCCCATGATAGACAAGCCCGCGCTCACCTTGGCTGATCGGTGGATTATGACAAGGCTCGCGCGGGTTTCGCAGCAGATAGACGCCGACATGGATGAGTATAAATTCAATGAGGCTGCCAGCACCTGCTATCAATTCGTGTGGCACGAATTCTGTGACTGGTACCTTGAGATGGTAAAGATTGAGCTCTTGAGCGAGGATCAAAGGAGAAGGCAGGTTGCCCAATCCGTGATCCAGATCCTGTTGAGCGGGATAGTGAGGCTGCTCCATCCATTTCTGCCCTTTATTACGGAGGAAATCTGGCACAGACTTCCCCATACCGAGGGGAGCGTCATGGTAGCGCCGTTCCCGCATGCGGGGGACTACCTCGACGATGGGCAATCTATCGAGGCAATGGAGTTCGTGAAAGAGGTCATCACCGGCATAAGGAATGTGAGGGGGGAGATGAACATTCCTCCAAAGGCCTCCGTGAGGGCCGTCATCGATGTGAGCGGAGAGGGCTGGGGTGAGGTACTTGAGACAAATCGTGGCTATATCAATACACTGGCAAGGGCGGAGTCTATTGAGATCGTTTCCAAAGGTGAAAAACCCGAGGGATCTGCCACCTATGTATCTGGTGATATCCAAGTTCACGTCCTTCTCAAGGGATTGATAGATTACAAGAAGGAACGAATGAGGATATACAAGGAAATCAAGAAGGCAGAGAGGGACATTAAGCTATCCCAGAAGAAATTGGCGAATAAGGATTTCTTGACTCAGGCCCCACCGCATGTGGTAGAAGAGGTAAGGGAGAAATCAGGGCTCATAGCCGTCACGTTAGAGAAGCTACACCAGCATCTCACCCTTATTGAGGAACTGGGTTGAATATCGGCAGCTCCAGACTTGTTGACAGGATAATAGAAAACGCACTGGATGAGGATATTGGACCGGGTGATATCACCACCTCGGCTATCGTCGATCCTGCACTCAAGGGTGAGGCCCGCCTCCTGGCAAAGGAAGAGCTGGTTCTTGCCGGCATGGATATCGTCTCTCGCGTCTTTTGTCTCATTGATCCTGGCATAACGGTTGAATCAGCGTTTCGTGACGGCGATAGGGTGAGCGAAGGGGCCACGATAGCTCGGCTCAAAGGCCCATTACAGGGTATACTCGTGGGCGAGAGGACTGCCCTCAATTTTCTCCAGCATCTCTCGGGCATTGCCACCCTTACCAGGAGATATGTGGAAACAATCTATCCAGCCGCGGTACGCGTCATTGATACGAGGAAGACGACGCCCGGATTACGGGTATTAGAGAAGTATGCGGTGAGGGTAGCAGGGGGAGCCAATCATCGGTTTGGGCTTTTCGACGGTATCCTTATCAAGGATAACCACATTGCAGCGGCCGGATCCATATCAAGAGCTGTGGAGAGGCTTCAGTCCCGTGTGCCCCATACCGTGCGTATTGAGATTGAGGTGACCGACATCAAGGGCCTTGAAGAGGCCATCAATGCAGGGGCGGACGCAGTCATGCTGGATAATATGTCCCTTGAGGATATGAGCAGGGCGGTGTCCATTGCCGGGGGCAGGGTGATTGTGGAGGCATCGGGTGGTGTGACGCTCGAAACAATCGGGGAGATAGCCAAAACGGGAGTGGACCTCATTTCCGTTGGCGCCATCACACACTCGGCCAGGTCGGTGGATATAAGTCTGGAGGTAATATAATACTGGTTGAACTGGTTGAACTGGTTTGACTGGTTTTATTGGATTTGTAGTTCAGCCTTGTAATAGCCCTTTCTCGAAATCAGCTATTTCAGTAGCTCGACAACCAAGCAAACCGATAAAGAGAATTAGACTGGTTCAACCAGTCAAACCAGTTCAACAAAGGCTTTGCTATGGATGAATTGATTGAAAATGCTGCGCGGGCGGTTTTGGGATCTAACTTGACCCTCGCCCTCACCGGAGCGGGTATCTCAGTAGAGTCCGGGATTCCAGACTTCAGGAGCAAGGGCGGTCTCTGGGATAGGTATGATCCGGAGGAGTACGCGTCGATCTACTCGTTTCAGAGGGATCCGGAAAAGGTGTGGCACATGTTGCGGGAAATGGAGGAGATTGTTGATAAGGCCAGGCCCAATGCCGCCCATATCGGCTTGGCCGAGCTGGAGGAGATGGGGCTGCTTCGGAGCGTGATTACGCAAAACGTTGATAACCTCCATCAGGAGGCAGGCGCCAAGGACGTTATCGAGTATCACGGGAACTCCCGCTCGCTCACCTGTATCTGGTGCAACAGGAGATACGATTACGCCCAGAAGAAAGGCGAGTATCCGCCGTATTGTTCGTGCGGAAGGATACTCAAGCCTGATGTGGTCTTCTTTGGCGAGGGCATACCCACGGAAGCCATGACACGGAGCTACCAGCTCGCCTCGAGCTGCCAGGCCCTCTTGATAATCGGAACCTCGGCCGTGGTCTCTCCCTTTAACATGCTTCCAAGGCAGGCAAAGCAGGTCGGCGCCATGATAATCGAGATAAACCTGGAGAGGACCGTACTTACCGATCATATCAGCGACATCCTGCTCCTGGGCAAGGCAACGGAGATGGTTTCTCGGCTTGTCTCAGCGGTGAAAGAGCTCAAGGATCTGTAATGCAATCTCGCTCGCGGAGGAAGCTCACCTTCCCTGACTTTTATTAAACCATGGACGTTTATTCGGGCCTACTATGGTGGAGATTTTTCGGGCAATCCACTCAAAGGGGAGGTCCTCTCTCGGAGTGAATTTTTCTACATATTCGATGAAAGGTCCTCCCTTGAGATCCTTCTCAGGAAGCACAGCGTTACTTCTTCCATTAAATTCCACGGTAGGCAACCCGTTCTTGGTGCAGAGCTCCTTATCAAAGGTGGCAGCGGCGCTCACCCACTTCCCGCCAAGAAAGAACTGGTTGTACCCATGCCGGGGGAAGATATTTGTTCCTGTCATTTCAAGGAGGTGGGCCGGTAATTTATGATTTTGGATCTTGGCAAAGACAAGTCGAGTCGGGATGCCTGAGGCCCTTCCGAGGGCAGCGAGGAGGACCGCTTTCTGAACGCAGTATCCCTTTCCCCACTCGAGAATCCTGGATGCCCTGAAATCTTCAATGAACACCGAGATCATGTACACATTGTACCTGATCTCATCACGCACAAAGTAAAAGAGCTTCACCGCCTTCTGCCCATCGCTTGAACATCCGGCTGTAATCCTTCTCGCAGCCTCTATGATGTGTTTGTTGTCAGCATCGATGGTTGGGGTGGGCCGCAAATAAATATCCATAGAGGCGTCCATCTCTATGCTTCCTATTGACAGATTGTATGGATTAAATCAACAGCTCCTTCCTATCAGTCGGGCAAGACATTCGTCAACAGAAAAACACTCTCCGGGGGCCTTGCATTCGTGGAATATGGTTGCAATCCCTAATCATCTGTTGTTAATAACGTGAAGAGGCAGCGAGCAACCATGATACTGACGCACGAGCATTGTTCAC
>CAYPNL010000042.1:0-17697 GCA_964412045.1 uncultured Desulfobacteraceae bacterium | reverse complement strand
TACCCGCGGGATCCATGGAGCAGAGAAGCCTGACCAGCTTTGAGGGGGTCTGCTCCGATGGGATCAGGTTAATCGTTTTGTTTCGTCTCCAGAGGTGGTTTTGAACGGCCTCCTCAACCAGATCTTCCATCAGCCGGGGAAGTTCTTTGGCTTGCTCCGGAAGCCTTTGATCAGCCTTGACGAGTATCGGCCTGGCATAAGGGGGCGCCTCGGCACTAAGAAACCTCCTCACTACCACTCCATCGAGGACCCTGCCCCGTGCGTGGATTATGACTTCCTTGCCCTCCTCGGTTTGGGAATCGATATAGGCCATACAGATGGATCTCTTCCCCTTGTTTTCCGTGATGTGGGAGGAGGCCCCAAGACCGTCGAACTTCCAATAAGAAACCATGGAGCCGCTGGTAACCTCGCCTATGAGCCTGTTGTTCAGGTAAACCTCATCTCCTTCTCGTGCTGCGCCTATGCTCGAGATAGCGATGAATATGATTCGTTTCGGGAGGTACTGCTTCGGGCACGGCTTTCCCTCTTCCAGCTTTTTAAACTCCAGGAACTGCCGTTTCAGGGCCTCCTTTCCGATGGACTCTCCCTTAAGTCCTGAAAGGCTCACGGCATGCCGTGCCAGGGGTATGGCGAAGATGGAGATCTCCCTTCCCTCTTTGTCCGTTCCAAGCTCGTGGCCATACAAGGGCAGGCCTGCCTCGAGCCTCAGGCTGTCCCGCGCACCCAGGCCCGCGGGCAGTATGTGGTACTTGTCTCCCGCCTCCAGGATTCTCTCCCAGAAAGAGAGCGTTGTTTCCCTCGGCACAAAGAGCTCAAAGCAGAGCGGTTCTCCTGTGTAGCCCGTTCTGGAGATGATCACCCGCTGCCCCTCAAAGTTCACGATACTCAGGTTATTCCTCCCCGCCTCAGGCAGATCGGTAATGCCGTGAAAGATCTCCTCCAGGACCTTTTTCGTATGCGGCCCCTGAAGCGCCAGCATGGAGAGCTCATCGGTTGTATCCTCCATGTGCGCCTTCGGGAATTTCTCTCGCTGCTCCTGAAGCCACTCCCAGTCTTTCTCCATGTTTGAGGCATTGACCACGAGTATGAAATCCTCCCCGGTTACCCGGTACAGGTACGCATCGTCTATCGCACCGCCGTTCTCATTCGGGATGATGGTGTAGTGCGCTTGACACTCCTCAAGGGCTGCGGCGTTATTGGTCAAGGCATATTGCAGGAACTCCAGGGCCTGCTCACCGTTTATCAGGAATCGGCCCATGTGGGAGACGTCAAACAATCCCCCGTACTTTCTCGTTGCCAGGTGCTCCTGGATTATCCCCGGCTCATATCGAAGGGGCATATCCCAGCCTCCGAACTCCACCATGTCTCCACCATGGTCTCTGTGCCAGGTATTGAGGATTGTTTCTCTCATGCTCACCCCTTACACGGGGATATACACAAGGGTTTACAAGCCCATGCGTCTTTTCCCGCTCTCAAAAAAACCCTTAGAAAAACAGGGGAGCTTCGGAAGGATTCCAAAACTCCCCTGGCCTTTGCCCGCTGAACTATCCCCTCTCCGGTGACGTTCGAGGACTCGTCATCTTGCCGTATGTCAGCGATTTTTTCCAGATAAGCACCTGGATTACGGCCTCCTTTTTGAAGGCTCACCCTTGAACGGATGGTAGCCCTCAGCACACCGCATCACGATTTGATTCAACCGAGAGATCTCTCCCGTAACCCTTTTTAAGGCCCATGTAAGCGGAGGAACTATATGGACAAAGACCTTCGGGTGTCAAGAGAAAAATCGTCTAGGTAGCAACCACGGCATGGGCATTACCCGTTGCAATGGCGCCAGGGAAAATGGTAAGTAATGGGCGTACAGAAAGGACGTGTTTCGGCCACGATAAAGGAGTCTGCAGGGAGCTTGACATGGCGCCGGAAACAAATACAGCTTCGATCATATTCGCCGCCGGGTATGGCAGCAGGATGAAGGGTTTTTCCGGGAACAAGGTACTTTTGCCTTTGATACCTGAATCGGATTCCTTCAGGGGGAGGCATCCGATTATCGTTGAGATCATAGGGAATCTTCCTCCAGGTCCAAAGGCCCTGGTAGTACATCACAGGAGTGAAGATGTGATCAGGGCCACTCGAGGCCTGGACGTTTCCTACTGCGATCAACCTGTTCCGAATGGAACAGGTGGAGCCCTTATCGCTGCGAAGGACTTTTTAGAAGGGATAGACTGCGATCACCTTATTATCACGATGGGGGATGTTCCATTCGTGAAAAGGAATACGTATGAAGGCCTCATCAGCAGTCTCGATGATCGAGATTTCGTAATCTTGGGGTTTAAGCCGACGGAGCGGGCGCAATATGGCCTCATTGAGATACAAGAGGAGGAGGTGAAGAGGATAACGGAGTGGCGGTATTGGAGGGAATATCCATCAGAGAGGCAGGTTCGGTTCGAGGTCTTCAACTCCGGGATCTATGCAGCGAGAAGACAGCCCTTGCTCTGCTACATAAGGGAATTGGAAAAGAGGCCTCACATGGTCCAGAAGGAGCGAGACGACCACATGGTGACGGTGGAGGAGTATTTCATTACTGATCTGGTGGAGTTGATGGCCAACGATGGACTGCGAGTGGGATTTAGCCTGGCCGAGGGAGAGCAGGAGGTTATGGGCATCGACACGGTGGAAGATCTTATGGCGGCACAGCGGCTGTTTGCCCGGAAGAGCGGGAAAATACTTTGATTGTTGCAGGAAGTACGTGATAGTCTTATCCATAGTACTGAGAGGCGGCCTTGCACGGAGCCCCTTGGAAAGGTGCCGAAGGTGTAAGCTCAGATCCGGTCGGTGAGGGAGGAATGGAGGAATGGAAGAATGGAGTGTTGGAGTACTGCAGTAATGGGATAGAATGAAAGGAAGGGTCTTGCAAGCAATGCCAGCCAAAACAATGCCGTCTTCGATGGAGTTTATGTGGAGCGTATCTGCTGCGGTTGTTTCCAATACTCCAATCATCCAATTCTCCATTACTCCTTTAGAAAGAATCATAACTGGCATTGTCGGTATCTCTGCCTACGTTTAAGGGACGTGCCTTTCCGAGACGAATAGAGGGTATTGAAGCCATGGCAAAGGGATCACCTGAACTATTGTCAGCGGAAAACGTGTGTCGAGTCCTTTTGAACAGGGGCCTTATCTCCAAGGCGCAAAAGGATGAGATCTTCAAGAATAAGAACTCACTCCAGGGGAAGCTGGAGAAGCTTCAGATGATCAAGGGCGCCTCTAAGGGCGCCTCGTCCAGCGTTATGGCCCCTGTTACCATCATCGATAGCATCTCTTTTTTAAAGCTCGACAGGTTCGATGAGCCCGGGAAGGATCTTGATGAGGAGACGATTTTTCAAGCCCTTGCCGAGGACTGGGGGGTGGAGTACAAGAAGATAGATCCCCTGACGCTTGATCTCACGGTAGTCACAACGACAATCCCCCGATCCTTTGCCATGAAACACCTGGTATTGCCCATAGCCGTTCAAGATGGGTGGCTCACGGTGGCCACGCCAAACCCCCAGAATCTCGAGGTGATGGAGGATATAGGCAGGGTCAGTCAATTACGGGTCAGGCCGGTCGTCTCGAGCAAAACTGATATTACCAAGCTCATCAATGAGTTCTATGGGTTCAGGAGATCCATTGCCGCAGCTGAGCAGCAGTTTTCCGGTCCTTCGATCGACCTCGGCAATCTCGAACAGTATACGAGGCTCCAGGAGGCCAGGGATCTCCCATCGGATGACAGGCACATCGTGAATGCCGTTGACCACCTCTTTACCTATGCCTTTGACCAGAGGGCCAGCGATATTCATATCGAGCCGAAGAGGAATACCAGCCTCGTGAGGTTACGGATTGACGGGGTCCTGCACTCGGTCTACCGGTTGCCTAAGAGCGTTCACGGAGCGATTATCTCAAGGATAAAGGCCCTCTCGCGCCTGGATATGGCAGAGAAGAGGCGCCCGCAGGATGGGAGGATTAAGATCGACAGGGGCCAGGGGGTTGAGGCGGAGATCCGGGTCTCAACAGTGCCAACTGCCTTTGGTGAGAAGACCGTGATGAGGATATTGGATCCGGACATCCTGCTTCAGGAAGTCGACAAACTCGGCATGACATCAATGGATTTGGTGCGGTATCAACAGTTCATCAACCTTCCCCACGGTCTCGTGCTGGTGTGCGGCCCTACGGGCAGCGGAAAATCCACGACCCTGTATTCTACCTTGCGAAATCTTTCGAGCGAGGAGAAGAACATCACCACCGTGGAGGATCCCATTGAGATGGTCTACGAGGATTTCAACCAGATAGGGGTGCAGCCCTCGGTGGATGTTACCTTTGCGAGCATTATAAGAAACATCCTGCGGCAGGATCCCGATATCATCATGGTTGGTGAGATGAGGGATCGGGATACCGCGGAAAACGCCATTCAGGCGGCCTTGACTGGACACCTCGTGCTTTCAACACTCCATACCAATGATGCCCCGCTGGCGATCATCCGTATGGTGGATATAGGAATTCCCCGCTTTCTTATTCATGCGACCCTGATCGGCGTACTGGCTCAGCGATTGCTGCGCAAGATCTGCCCTTATTGTATGGAGAGCTTTGAGATGGATGCCGACGATCTGAAGGAAATGGGTATTGAGCTGGAGCAGAGGGGTTCGGTCACCCTTAAGAGGGGAAGAGGTTGCATACGGTGCAGGGGCACGGGTTATCGAGGAAGAATAGGCATATTCGAGGTCTTACCCGTGACGGAACGGATACGGGAATTGATTGACGAGGAGGGGAGTGCTGAGATGATCAGACAGGCCGCGTGCAAGGAAGGCATGGTCACCCTGAGGGAGAATGCTATTGTGAAGATGATCGAAGGGCAGACCACCTATCAGGAGGTGCTCCGGGTAACCTGGGAGCAGATGTAATCCATGCTCGTGGAGCTCGCCATCACCGATTTCGCGATCATAGAGGTCCTGTCGGTTACCTTTTCAGGGGGGCTGAATATCCTCTCCGGCGAGACAGGGGCCGGGAAATCGATTATCATCAATGCCGTGAACCTCATCCTTGGAGGACGGGCCTCCCCTGATCTTATCAGAACCGGCGCTGACAAGGCGGTAGTTGAGGCCATGTTCCACCTGCCGGAAGGATCTCCTCTTTCATCGACACTTGCCGAGATGGGAATACCGTTTCATGGTGAGGTGTTGATAAAGAGGACCATATCAAGGGAGGGCAAGAGCAGGGTATGGCTAAACGGATCTCCCGCCACTGTTCAGATGATTTCCAAGCTCGGCCCACACCTGATAAGCATCTCCGGGCAGAATGAGCATCAGCTTTTGCTGAGGCCGGAAAACCAGCTCTGCATCCTGGATGATTTCGGCGATGTGACCAGAAACAGGCTCAATGCCCTCTACCGGGAGTATCACGATTTCCGGGAAAGGGCAGAGAGGTTGCGGGAGCAGCTCCAGGACAAAGAGCGGCAACGAGAGCTCACCCAATTTCAGGTAAAGGAGATCCAGGATGCCAAGCTTACCCCAGGCGAGGATAGCAGCCTTGAGGTGGAGCGGAGCAGGCTCATGCACGCGGAGCGCTTGATGGATATCGTATTTACCTTGTATCAGGCCATGTATGAAAAGGATGAATCTATTATCGCAACCTTGAGCACGCTCGTAAAAAATCTCGACAAGGCTGTGGCCATTGATCCTGATCTGGATCAATGCAGAGCCCAATTGAAATCCGCTCAGGCCCAGCTTGAGGACGTGGCCTTGGCGATGAGGGATTACCGCTCCCGCATCAAGATCGATCCGGACAGGCTTGAGAGGGTCCAGGAGAGGCTTCAGATTATCAGAAACCTCAAGAAGAAGTATGGCTCGAGCATTGAGGAGATACTGGCGTTTCAGCAAGGGCTCTTGGAGAGGGAGCACCAGTTGACGCAAGGGAAAGGGGAATTGAGGCGGATTGAATCCCTCGTCGAGGAGAAAAGACGTGATTTATTCACCATGGCCAAGGAGCTCTCCAGGAAGAGGCGCGAGATCGCAGCGACATTCGAGAGCAAGGTTGAAGAGGAGCTCAGGGAGCTCGAGATGGGAGACACGAGGTTCACGGTACAATTCAGCCCTGAGGGCATAGGTGAGGATGCGCCTGATTCAGCACTTACCCAGGATGGGTTCGATGCCGTGGAGTTTATGATATCGCCCAATCTAGGTGAGGAGCTGAGGCCATTGGCAAGGATTGCCTCAGGCGGGGAGTTATCCAGGATCATGCTCGCTCTCAAGACTATTCTGGCCAGATCAGGGATGGTTGAAACCCTCATCTTCGATGAGATCGATTCCGGCATCGGAGGGGCTACCGCTGCGAAGGTCGGCGAGAAGCTGAGAGCCCTGGCCGGGTTCCACCAGATTGTGGGTATCACTCACCTTCCCCAGATCGCCTCTTGCGGTGAGGCGCATTTCTTAGTGGAGAAGAAGGTTCAGAAAGGAAGAACCCGGACCTCTATCACCTCATTAGATAGGCAACGAAGGGTTTACGAGATAGCCAGGCTCTTGGGCGGCAAGACCATCTCAGAGAAGACCCTGGCACATGCCCGTGAGATGCTCTCTTTATAGTATCATCCTTATCTTATGCTGAATAATAGCAATGGTATCGGGGAGCAAGAAAATCCTAGATCCTCCTCTTTGAGAGGATAACCCCGGCATTTTCAGTGACGGGCACCCAGCCGGGGATTAAAAGACTATCCTGAAGGCGTCAAATTCCCCGGTGAACTTCTCATCAAACCTTTGGAGGGCGGTGACCCTTGCTGCGGGCGGCCCGTGGTGACACCATTCCACCAGGTTCTCTACCGCATCCCTTGGCCCTTCGGCAACCACCTCCACGCTTCCGTCAAAGCAATTTTTCACCCAGCCCCTCAGACCCAGCCCAACAGCTTCCCGTCTCGTCGTATCCCTAAAGAAGACGCCCTGAACCCTTCCCTCGATGACGAGATGTGTCCTGACGTTATCCATCACAAATTCTCCCTTTCGCGGGCTGGAGGTTCATTCTGCCCGCATGACCATGCTTGAATTTTGGCCCCCGTGTCTGTTGACCGTTGCAATCCACAATCCGGGTTGCAACTTCAACCTGAAGAGCTCGTTTAACTATACAATGCCTTTTGTTGCGGTATTCGATGGCGATCGTTTTTCCGCTAAAAATCTGCAGCTTATAGTAATAGCAAGCCTCGCTGGAATTCAACCGTAAAGATGGAGACTGAGCACCTCTGAGGCACTTGAGAATGCAGCGACAGAAAAGCCGCTTCATGTTTCGGGGCTAAAATGGTACAAATATTCTTACCAGATAGGGTACAAAGTCACACATGATTTTGTTGACATAGGTATGAAAAAGCCATAACATTCTATGGCAATGAGGACAGAATGCCATGTTTGAGCTTTTAACAGAAAAATTCGGCAGGGTTTTTAAGCAACTTACAGGCCGGGGACGATTAAGCGAAAAGGATATACAGGAGGCATTGAGGAACGTTCGGCTTGCCTTGCTCGAGGCAGACGTGAATTACCGGGTTGTCAAGAATCTCCTTGAGGAGATTCGTGGGCGCGCCCTCGGGCAGGAGGTAATGGAGAGCCTTACCCCCGGACAGCAGGTGATAAAGGTGGTCCATGAGGAACTCACCAAGCTCATGGGAGAAGGGGTACAAGATCTAAACCTGAACGATGACAAGCCTATAATCCTTATGCTGGTTGGCCTCCAAGGTTCCGGAAAAACTACTACTGCCGGCAAGCTGGCCATTTTCTTGAGAAAGAAAGGGCTCCGGCCATATTTGGTGCCGCTCGATGTGCGGAGGCCTGCAGCTATTGAACAGCTCACGAGATTGGCAGAGGAGATCGACATCCCGGTTCACCCTACCGAGAGGAATGATCGGGCTGAGGATATTTGCGTGAAGGCCCTTGGTGCGGCCTCTGAGATCGGTTCTGATGTCGTAATCCTGGACACCGCTGGCAGGCTCCATATCGATGAAGGGCTCATGGATGAGCTGGTACGAATCAAAAAGACACTCCACCCCGTGGAGACCCTTCTCGTAGCCGATTCCATGACAGGTCAGGATGCGGTGAACCTGGCAGGCACCTTTAACGATTATATCGATCTCACGGGGGTCATCTTAACAAAGATGGAAGGAGATGCCAGAGGAGGGGCAGCCCTTTCCATAATGTCAGTGACGGGAAAACCGATCAAATTCGTTGGGATCGGCGAGAGGCTCGACGCCTTAGAGCCCTTTTACCCGGAGAGGATGGCCTCCAGGATATTGGGCATGGGAGATATCCTTACCCTCATCGACAAGGCGCAGGCTGAATTCGATCAAGAGGAGGCACTCAGGCTCGCGAGCAAGATCAAGAAGGCGGAGTTCGATCTCGAGGATTTTAAGACGCAGCTCCGCTACATTCGAAAGATGGGCTCCTTCGAGGAGATTCTCGGCATGATACCCGGCCTGGGAAGGATGATGAAGCGGGGAAGAGTGAACGCAGATGAAGAGGAACTCGTTAAGGTTGAGGCCATTATTAATTCGATGACCACAGAGGAGCGAAGGGACTGCAAGATAATCAACGGCAGCAGGCGAAGACGAATTGCAAGGGGAAGCGGAACAAGGGTAGAGGATGTAAACAGGCTGCTCAAGAACTTCTCACAGACCAAGACCATGCTCAAGAAATTTGGACGCGGGTCTGCCCCGGGTCTCTCTTCCCTAGCGGGGTTCGGGTAGGATGCCGGCGGTAGGGAGCGGGAGACTTGACAAATACGGTGAACTTTAGCAAAAGAGGATCTGCTTCAGGTACATGACAGCGATATAGCATTAAACAAGGTAAAGGGGGGTGAAATAGTAAAGATGCCGGTAAGAGTTAGATTAACCAGAAAGGGCGCGAAAAAGAGTCCGTTCTATCGTATAGTGGCGGCGGATTCAGAGGCACCAAGGGATGGAAGGTTTCTCGAGCTATTAGGATACTACAATCCACTCCAAGATCCGGCTTATGTGAGCCTGGATGAGGATAAGGTGAAGAAGTGGATCCAGAGGGGAGCTACGGTCTCAGAAACTGTTGGCTCTATTCTGCGCAAGAGGGGGGTATCCATGGTCCCTTCCCAATCGGACGAACAAGCGTAAAATAAGAATCTCAGACGGGGGAGAACAATGGAAATGAAAGAGCTGATCGAATACATTGCAAAGGTTCTGGTTGATAATCCGGATGAGGTGAGCGTTACGGAGATCGAGGGGAAACAAACGTCAGTGCTAGAGCTAAGGGTGGCAAAGGAAGATTTGGGAAAGGTCATTGGCAAACAAGGAAGAACTGCCAGGGCGATGCGAACGATACTTGGTGCAGCCTCGACCAAGTTGAAAAAGCGATCTGTCCTGGAGATCTTGGAGTAAGTGAACCGCCCTCATCGAAGAGATCTCGTTCAGATAGGGCATGTTATCCGCCCCCATGGTGCAACCGGTCTGCTCAGGATAGTTTCTTACACTCAATCAAGAGAAACGTTCTTGAAGGCCGGTTCTGTGTTTATAGGTAAGGATTTATTGGATCTGTCATGAGGTTCGATATTCTGACCATTTTCCCCGAAATGTTTGTACCTCTCACCAGCTATGGCATTGTGGGTCAGGCAGTACGAAAGGGAACCATAGAGATTCATGTGGTCAATATACGGGATTTCAGCGACGGGCCTCATTTTATGACCGATGACAGGCCGTATGGCGGAGGAGATGGTATGGTGATGAAACCGGAGCCGATTTTTCGGGCACTGCAATCGATTCACAAGGCTGCCGGGGAATACAGGGTCGTTTTACTGACTCCCCAGGGCCAGATCTTCGATCAGTCATTGGCTCGGAGCTTATGCACCCTTGCCCACATTATCCTGATATGCGGGCGATACGAGGGGGTGGATGAGAGGGTACGATCCACGTATGTAGATATGGAAGTATCTACCGGAGATTATATCGTAACCGGAGGCGAAATTCCAGCCATGGTCATCGTTGATGCGGTGAGCAGGTTGGTTCCGGGCGCGTTAGGAGGTGAGAGATCGGCCGTGGAGGAATCCTTTGAGGATTCCCTCTTGGAGTATCCACACTACACAAGGCCTCAGGTATTCCAGGGAGAGGCTGTGCCGCCGATTTTGTTATCAGGGGATCATGAGAAGATAAGGCTCTGGAGAAGAACGAAATCCTTGGAAAAAACGCTGGAGCGAAGGCCTGATCTTCTGAAGCGGGCTTCTCTCAACGAGATGGATAGAGGCATACTTGAGGAATTACAACAGAGCGATTCTACCTCCATCGCCACGGCAGGCGGATCTGAATCCGATGACAGCAACGGCTCAGATGAAATAGCTCAGTGAGACAATGAGTAGTTCATCCGCTTACGCAGGAGACCACGGCCTTGGCCGTGGAGGAATGCGTTCATGGGGAGGTGTGTCTTGCTATTTTCCGTTATCTGGAGTATGGTTCGCCTGGCTGCATAAGCAACCCTGGAGCCCGCCGCAGGTCATGGCGATTGAGCGGGAATGATTTTTATCGAGCCCGAAGCTGCAGGCGGATGCGCGGAGAAGGGCGTTACAGGCTGATACCTTGACCCCAGAGGCACTGTTATGCCATTCTATATCGGTCTCGTACATTACCCCGTGTATAACAAAAGGGGGGAGGTCATTGTTTCGGCAATCACCAACCTGGATCTCCATGATCTGGCGAGACTGGCAAGGACATATGGAGCCGAGAGGTTCTATGTTATAAACCCCCTCATCGACCAGCAGGATCTCATCAGAAGGATACGCGGTCATTGGGTGGGAGGCCATGGAGAATGGTATAACAAAGACAGAAGCGAGGCGATGTCATTGATTTCAGTGGTGTCAACCCTTGAAGAGGCTCTCGATGATATTAGGGCCAAGGAGGGAACAGCACCGATTCTCATCGCTACCGATGCGAGGAATGATAGGGGGGAAACGGTGCCCTATCTATTTGTGCGTGATATAGTAATGTCTCATAGGGCGGCGATAGTCCTCTTTGGCACCGCGTGGGGAATGGCCAAGGAGCTTATCAAGGATGCGGATTATCTCTTGGAGCCCATTGTGGGTGTCACAGAGTATAACCACCTTTCGGTGAGGACAGCTGCTGCGATAACCTTAGATCGATTATTTTTGCAGAATTGAACCCATAAGGATGTGAGAGATCGGAAGAAAGGAGCATGGTACCATGGACCCGAGGGTAGAGATGCTGGAAAAGGAACAGATGAGGGTAGATCTCCCTGCCTTTGGAGCAGGAGACAAGGTGAGGGTGCATAGCCGAATACAGGAAGGCGATAAGGAGCGAATCCAGGTGTTTGAAGGCGTGGTCATCAGGAAGAAAAAGGGCGCCATGGGAGCTACCTTTACGGTGCGAAAGGTTTCATACGGTGTGGGTGTAGAGAAAGTCTTTCCCGCTCATTCTCCCACTATTGATAAGATAGAAGTAGTTACGAGAGGGAGGGTGAGAAGATCCAGACTTTACTACCTGCGCAACTTGCGGGGTAAGGCCGCGAGGCTTAAGGAGAAGAGGGCCTGATTTTCTCCATGTCTCACCTTCTCTACGAATCCGATGCCCGGTGTGCGGGTTACTCCCTTATAGCCGGTATAGATGAGGCGGGTCGAGGGCCATTGGCGGGCCCCGTGATTGCGGCTGCAGTAATCTTGCCTGAGAACGCAGAATTGAAGGGGGTGCAGGATTCAAAGAAGATGACACCCCGCGCGAGAGAGCAAGCGTTTTTCCTTATCGAAGAACGGGCAATAAGCTTCTCCATAGGCGTGGTAGGACCCAGCGAGATCGATCAGATCAATATCCTCCAGGCTACCCTGAAGGCTATGAAGCAAGCGGTTTTGTGTCTCGATCCACAGCCGGATTTCTTGCTCATAGACGGCACCGGCCACCTTGAGCTCCCTATTCAACAGAGGTGCATTGTGAGGGGTGATCAACAATCCCTATCGATATCGGCGGCCTCGGTAGTGGCCAAGGTATACCGGGATAGAATGATGTGCAGCTACCATGAACTATATCCCCAGTACGGCTTCTCTTCAAACAAGGGATATGGGACACGCCGGCACCTCGCGGCGATTACCAGGTATGGACCGTGTTCCATCCACCGGTTCACCTTTAGGGGTGTTGTTTCGTGACAGAGGAACGGCGTGCCCTTGGCAGGCTTGGGGAGGATCTTGCGAGCAGAAGACTACGAAGCCTGGGTTATGAGATCCTGGAGAGGAACTACCGGTGCCCCCTCGGCGAAATCGACTTAGTCGCACGGGATGGTGATGTGCTGGTGTTCGTTGAGATTAAGACTCGGAAAAATAGGCCCTTGGGTGAGGCAAAGGAGGCGGTCAACAGGAGAAAGCAGGGCCAGCTCTCAAGGGTTGCACTCGCATACCTGAAATCAAAGAAACTGTGGGACGCAAAGGCGAGATTCGACGTCGTGGCTGTTGGCGTGGGGGAGGGCAAGGAAAAGATCGAGATCATAAGGGATGCCTTTGAACTGGCCTTTTGACGAGAGAACGTTTGCCAGGGGCGCATATGGCCAACGTGAGCAATCAGCGCCATGATCGCTCGCCTCTATTTCAACGCTCTCTGGCACAGATGACGGTAGACACCCCGTAATGGATTCCCATACGCTCAATCATAGAGCCCGCCAGGGCACGATCTATGTGGTTTCCACCCCCATAGGGAACCTGGAGGATATCACCCTGAGGGCGATGAGGGTATTACAGGAAGTGGACCTGATCGCAGCTGAGAGCGTGATCCATACCAAGAAGCTGTGTGCCTATTATCACATCACCACTCCCCTGACGAGCTATAATAGCCATAACCAGCGCTATAAAGGGCGAGTCCTTATCGAGAAGGCAAAATCAGGGCTGGACATAGCGCTGGTAAGCGATGCGGGCACACCTGGAGTGTCCGACCCCGGTTCAAGATTGGTGGGGGAGGCCATCGATGCACACATACCGCTCGTGCCCATTCCAGGAGTATCGGCATCTCTTACCGCGCTCTCTATTTCCGGTTTTCATACCGACAGGTTTGTCTTTGCGGGGTTCCTCTCGCGCAAGAAAGGGAGGCGGCGAAGAGAGCTTGAGGCCCTCAAAGATGAGCCGCGGACCATGATCTTGTTCGAGGCCCCCCATCGGTTAGTGAAGATGCTCACCGATCTCACCGAGGTCCTTGGCAATAGGGATATCGTGCTTGCAAAGGAGATGACCAAGATGTTTGAGCAGGTGGTGCGGGGCTCGGCCCGTGAGGTGGTATCCTCGCTTAAGGATATGACCATAAAAGGGGAGTATACGCTGATCGTCAACGGCCGTGAGGGGGAGAAGAAGTCGATATCTGCCATTGACAATTGTCGATCGGAAAATTAAGGTTACAAGGTTATGGAAGAGGTACGATCCCTAAAGGTAATTAATGAACTTGGAATGCATGCTCGGGCGGCTGGCAAGATAGTTGAGCTGGTGAACAGGCACGGGACAAAACTATTTTTGAACAAGGACGGCAGAGAGATAGATGGCTCCAGCATACTGTCGATACTTTCCCTGGCCTGCCCCAAAGGGGCTGAGATCGAGGCAAGGGCAGTTGGGAAGGGCGCCAAAAAATTCATGGATGAGCTGGAAAAGCTCTTTAAGGATAAATTCGGAGAAATGGCAACAGGACAGCATGGTCCCCGCAGGAGGCTGTTAAAGGGATTTTCGGTCTCCCCCGGCATTGTGATCGGCAAGGCACATCACCTAGCCCAATCCAAGGCGCAGGTCTTCCACAGGAGATTGCTCGATGAGGAGGAGGTAGAAAGGGAGATAGGCCGTTTCAAGCGGGCGGTCGAGATGGCAAAGGAACAGATTCGGAAGTTTAAATCCGCGATTCCAGAGCCGGTCGAGGGATACGCCTTTGTCCTGGATACTCATTCGATGATCCTGAACGACAGTGTGCTCTTCGACTCGACCATGCAGACGATCCGGAAGGAGAAGATTAACGCTGGATGGGCGCTTGAGAAGACGGTGAGGAACATCCATCAATTGTTCAGGGAAGTGGAGGACGATTACATAGGCAGAAGAATGGATGACGTGGATAGCGTCAGCGAGAGGGTTTTACAGAATTTAGTGGGAGTTGAGCCGGACAGCCTTGCGGACCTTAATGAGGAGGTTATCGTGGTTGCACATACCCTCTCACCCTGTGACATAGCAGAGATCAACGTTGATTATGTCCATGGGATTCTCACCGATGTAGGAGGTAGAACCTCCCACATGGCCATTATGTCTGAGGCCCTTGAAATTCCAGTGATCGTAGGATTGGAGAGGGCAAGCAGTGTGATTTTAGAGGGAGATATCCTGATTGTCGATGGGAACACCGGAGAGGTTATCGTCAACCCCGATCCCGATACCATCCTCTCCTTCGAGGAGGAAATAAAGCGGTATGCGAACTACAAATCCGCAATCGATCGTGTCAGGCATCTCCCGGCTGAGACCTTGGACGGACATAAGATAACGATCAAGGCCAATATAGAGTTCATAGCGGAGGCCAAGGCAGCTCTTGAGAGCGGCGCAGAGGGCATAGGGCTCTATAGGACGGAGTACCTTTATCTCATTCGGAATGAGTTCCCTGACGAGCAAAGCCTCTTTGAGGACTATAGCCAGATTGCGAAGATAGTTGCTCCTCATCCCGTCACCATAAGGACCTTGGATATTGCAAGCGATACTATGATCTCTGATAAGGAGGCAGCAAGGGAGGATAATCCCGCGCTGGGGCTCAGGTCTATCCGATTCTGCCTGAAGGAGCGGAAGGTGTTTAAGACCCAGTTAAGGGCTATCTTGCGGGCGAGTATACACGGTAACTTCAAGCTGATGTTTCCCATGATATCGGGCCTTGAGCAGTTTTTGGAGGCAAAGAGGATCTTGAGAAGCGTTATGCGCTCATTGGACAGAGAGGGCATCGAATATCATAAAGAAATGCCTGTTGGTATTCTGATCGAGATTCCCTCAGCGGTATCCATTGCTGATATTCTCGCAAAACATGCGGATTTCTTCTCTATTGGAACCAATGATCTTATTCAATATGCGCTCGCCATAGACAGAGATAATCAGCACGTTGCCGGCCTCTATGAGCCCTTTCATCCTGCTGTCTTGAAAATGATTCATCAGGTTATCGAGTCAGGTAAAAAGGAGGGTATTGATGTATCGCTCTGTGGGGAGCTCGCCGGTGATCCCTTTGCGATCTTAATACTGATTTCCTTGGGATTAGAGGAATTCAGCATGAATATCGGCTCTATCCCGCTGATAAAGAAGATGATTAGAATGTTGCCATTGCGAAAGGTGCGGCAAGGCTTTAAGGATATCTTAGAACTGCCTACCAGCAAAAAGGTCGAGGATTTTGTCCTGAAAAAGGCAAACGAGCTCCTGCCGGATATCTTCGAGGAAGATGTCTTTCGTTACCGGACTCCTGGCACTGGCTGAGAGAATTTTCCATGGAGAAGAGGATTGTCTGCCAGAATAGAAAGGCCAAGTACGATTACTTTATTGAGGAAACCTACGAGGCGGGGATTGTCCTTCTTGGCCCTGAGGTGAAATCCCTGAGGGAAGGGCGTGCAAGCCTAAAAGATGCCTACGCCCGAGTCAGGGATGAGGAGATCTTCCTGCACAATATGAATATCTCCCCATACCCATTTGCCCACCACGTACCTATTGATTCCCTCAGGAGGAGAAAGCTCCTCATGCACAAGAGGGAGATCAGGAGGCTCATAGGAAAAACAGAGAAAAAGGGATATTCGCTCATCCCGCTTTCGATATACCTTTTGCTAGGAAGGTTTAAGGTCGAGCTGGCCCTTGCCAAGGGAAAGAGGAAATATGACAAGAGGCATGTGCTCAAGGAACGGGAGATGAAAAGGGAACTGAGCCAAGTGAAAAAAGGGGGCAGTCCTTGAATTTATTTTTTTTTGTGTTATTATAGATCATATTATAGAAACTGTGTTCTTTGAAAAATGGGGGCGAAACGGCTTCGACGGGGATAAAGAAGTTTAGGTTGCATACCGAGGTTCTGCTTGCTCGTTAAACAGGCGGAGCTACAATAAACGCAGACGATTATGCGTATTCCTTAGCTGCTTAAGCGGCTAACGTCCAACCGGCCTTTCCTGCGAGGACGGATTTGGGCGCCGACGAGCAGGATAGCCGATCTGAGAGGCCTGGACCTCAGGGAGGCGAATATATATCCAGGATAGCCCTTACGCCACCTTGCCTGATGGGTGTAGTAGGGGCGAACATGAAAAAATCGGGCTATGTATGTAGATGCCTACGCGGAATATTCTCGGACGGGGGTTCGACTCCCCCCGCCTCCACCAATAAAATCAAGTACTTAGACCACTAAAACACCTGCCTGGGGCTCATTTGGGGCTCTTTTTTCACCCGTTTCTCATAGGTTTCCATAAATTGACTCCCGTCACGATGGGTCATATTGGGAATATAGGAGAAATATTTGTCGGTAATCATTTTCAGTGACGAGTGTCCCATCATCTTCTCTATCCAGCCCAAATTTTCTCCTGATGACACCATCATGGTGGCAAACGTGTGACGGGTCTGAATAATAGGACGGTACTCAAGTCCTGCCTTTTTCAGTGCCTTTGTCCAGGCGTTTTTCCGCAGGGTCTCGATCTCAATGGGTTTATGCTCCTGATTGAGAAAGACATAGGTGCTGCGGAGCCGTGTCCGTGATTCCTGTTCCTTCAACGCGTTATACACCATAGGCAGCATGCCGATGTCACGATAGGAACTCGTGGTCTTCGGTCTTCCTTCTTCCCCGTACACCCTGGTTTCAACCACGTTAATAATCCTCCGGTCAAAATCCACATTCTTCCACTTGAGTGCCGACATCTCCCCGGCTCTCATGCCGGTAAAGAATGCCACGACAAAGAAGGGTCGATACCAGGGAAGGACACCTTCCAGAACCTGATCGACCTCCTCGATAGACAGGGGATTGATCTTTGGTTTCTCGACCTTGCGGTTTTCCACCATGCTCATGATATTATGTTCGATGAATCCGCTCCTGTGCGCCAACTTGAACACGCCTCGCAGAGGAACCAAAAGGTTATTGATGCGTTTATTGGAGCAGTTGAGATCCGTGATAAACTCCTCAATGTCAAGATAGGTAATCCTGCTGATAGGGACAGCGCCAAACCGGTCAAGGATAAAGGCATTCATGGCGATTTGATATCCTCTGAAGGTGGATGTCTTGACCCTCTTTTTGGTTATCCTCGCCCACCTCTGTGCCAGCTCACCGAAGAGGATGTCGGTATCCTGTTGAACAGATCGGGATGGTACCTCCCCATAAACCAATACCTCTTTGAGAAGTTCGTCCCGCAACCGCCGTGCCTCGGTAATCGATGGAGCAAGAGATTTCTTTATCCATTTGTCACGAATCCTTTTCCGGAAATACCAGAGATCTCCCCGTTTGAATAAATGATGATTCTTGTTCTTGGCCATAGGTTAAATCCTCCATTGCTTTTTAATCCGGTTGGAGGACAACCCATGTCCGTCCTTCTTCTTGACCTTATCTGATTTCTTGAACTCAATGACGTTGGTTCTCTTGGTGTGTTGCCGTTCAAACTGATGTACGGTCTCGACAGGATAAAGAACCCTCGATGAGCCGGGGACTTGAAGGTAATCCAGATACCCCGCATCTCTCCA
>CAYPNL010000041.1:0-6886 GCA_964412045.1 uncultured Desulfobacteraceae bacterium | reverse complement strand
CTCCTGCCGCAGGACTTCTATCCCATAAGAAATATACTTTCGATCAGGAGCGTTTTCATCTGGGGTGGGCCGACAATATTTCAAGGCATTGGAGAGGAGGTTTGCAAAGACCTGAGCACTGAGACCGAGATCGATAAAGATCGTCAACTCCTCATCAGGGGGAAGACCCGGCTGCTCGATGATCTCAATGCCCTTATCCGCCAATCTCTTCCTATAGTGCTCAAGCTCCGGTAGGAATATATCGGCGAGAAGATGGTAGGATCGCCTCTTGAGCACATAGCCGCCTTCCTTGAAGTGTTCCTTCCTGAAAAGTGTTTCGATAAAGAGGCTTATGTGGTTAAAGTGACTTTTAAAATCCTCCATCTTGCTCTCCATGTCCTTGTGGATGCGCTTGAGCTCATAGGCGGCCTTCATCATCTCCTTGCCCTTGATATGGTCACGATCATCGGTTATGGAAAGGACGGAGTCAAGCCTGTCTAAGGCGGCGAGATGTTTCTGGAGGGTTTTGTTCATGTTGATCAAAAACGCCTTGTAATAGAGGTTTGGCGTAATCACGTTGTGCTCGATATCGGAGACGAGCTCATTGATAAACCGTATGTGTTCTATGTTCTGGTCAACAGCGAGCTTATTGTGCATATTATAGCCGACCCTGTTGGCGTATTTTTGGAAGAAGAGCAGTTCATGTTTATTCAGGCTCTTGACAGGATATATCTCGAGCATGCCGATAATCTGGTTCTCGAGAAAAACAGGCACCTTGTCTGCAAAGGCCTTTTTACCGATAATGGGAAAAAAAAAGGAGGAATCGACCCTGTAAGGGCTCTCTTGAATGACCACATCTGCCCTGGCTGGAACGGGAGGATCCATGAGACCCTCTGTCGTGCAGCACTGGAGCATCAGGGTTTCGTCTTCAGGCCTGATCGTATAAACGCATGCCTCATAGCGGAAGAAGTAGCGTAGTACCGCAACAGCTATCCGGTAAAGGCTGGTAATGGTTGCGAATTCCTGGGCGAGATCGAAAAAGGCAAAGATCGCCATGGTCTCCTTTGCCTTAAATCGGTAGGTGGTGTAATCCTCCTCCTTCTTCTTCAGGAGATCGAAGTCCTGATCCAGATCGTGATTCAAGGACATTCTCCGGATATCTTTGGCAAAGGGCCTGGGTTCTTTCACTGGAGGCCTTCCAACAAGGGTTTTTGTTACTCACGGATAGAGCAGGAGATGAACCGTGTGTTTTCAACAAGAACCTTTTTTATATTATCATATTGAAAATATATTGAAAAGCGGAACTTTGCGGTAAACAATAACGAGGAACACGGGAGATAAATAGGGGGGAAAGGAGCTAGGATGGGACAGGCTTCGAGCCGGGTCCGCTCCTTTGGGTTCAACTGAAAAGGGAAAACCCTGATGCTGTCAGCTGTTGGATAGTATCTGGTTAACGGTATAAAGGCGGTCTCTCAGTGGATGGTCGCTCAGGCAACCGCCTCTCTCAGCATGGTATCGTACTGATCTGCCAGGCTGAGCCCGAGCCTATTTTGGGTGGATACAATCTCCTCAAGAACCCTATCGTTGATGAGTGGATTTATCAAGATTGCCCGCAGCACCACTATCCTGTGAGGTCGATACTGGGTGGATTCAATGGTGGTTCGAGACACAAAGGTGGTATCATCCAGCCGGATGGATTTCTGCAATTGCACATTGAGCGCATTAAGGACCCTGTTAATCCTTTTTATCTTGTTCCTCGCCTCCAGCCTTGCCGTCCTGTCGGATGGAGGCTTTGTTATCTCTGTCAGATCATGTATTTTTTCTCTTACAAATTTAGGAACAAAGCGGTAATTGAGGATAAAGAGTTCGGGATCGTTGAGTATCTCGAAGGTGCCGGCATCTTTCAATATCCTCCCGAAGGTCAAGGTGGCCTCACGAGCCTGCTCGAAGAGCAGTCGATAGCCATCCTTGCCTATAATCTTCAATGAGGCCCAGGGTTTTAAACAGGCAAAGGGCCTCGATCCCTCGATGGTGAACCGGCCGGTATCTACACTTTCCCGACGATTGACATACTGGGAGACCTGCTTTAGGGGGGACAGTTCCCTCTCGCTGCGGAATGCGACGATGCTCATTGCCATAGGGCAGTACAGAAGCTTGTGGAAATCCAACGACACCGAATCGGCAGCCTCGATACCTTGAAACACCTGCCTGTATTCGTCGATTATCAGGGCCGAGCCTCCCCAGGCAGCATCGACATGAAAGAACGCGCCCTCCTGCCTGGCAATATCCCCGAGCTCTTTGAGATTGTCTATATTACCGGTTTCGGTGGTACCTGCAATACCTACTATGGCCATGATCTTTGTCCTTGCGTCTGTTCTCCGGTCATCTCTTTTTATGGCACGTATCGTTCTCCTGAGCCTATTGATGTCGATTCGGTTGTGGGTATCTACAGGTACCTCTATGACGTTTTCCTCACCCAGACCGAGAAGGTTCGCCGACTTTTTAATGGAGTAGTGACCTCGTTTGGATGTGAGCACCACCAACCTCGTGAAACCGTGATGCCGTAATGCGCGCTCCATACCGGCCTTTCTCACACCGGGAAAACGTCGGTCGGCAGGTAAGGCCTTTTCCCTTGCTACCAGCAACGCGGTAAGATTGCTCATGGTTCCCCCTGAGGTCACGTTGCCAATCGCGACCTTCGGATTCTGGATGTTCCTCCGGTAGAATCCCTCGCTCCGGTTAAAGATCATCCTGTGTACCCATGCGATGAGCTCCCTTTCCACAAAACTGGATGCCTTTGCAGTCTCTATCTTTACCTGGTTTTGGTTCAGTGACGCGATGATCATTTCCAGGAGAATCATGAAATAGGGAACTGCACTGGTCATGTGGCCGATATAGTAAGGGCTCCCAACCTTGACGGAATGAAGAGTGACCTTGTCTCGTATCTCCGCTACTACGTCCCGTATAAGGTGAGGGCTTTCCGGCATGGAGGTCTGGTTAAATATCCCAGCCAGTTCCGGAAGGGTGATACTCTGGTGGAGGCCTTCTTTTTCCTGAACGAAGTCGTGGATCATCTCCAAGACGGCATGGCCGAATTCCATGAATTTATCCGGGGTTTCAGGCATGATAAACAGCTTACGAAGGTACTCGAGATTCGACTCAACCCTTTTCAATAGTCCTACCTCCTTGAGAAAATGATTCTTCTGGGTAAAAAATCCCGCACCTGCTTCGCATGCAGATGAGGTATGCAGGCACGGTGTCGATTCAAAAAAGGCTTTTCTTGGATGGCTTCCTAGCTCAATCCCTCGGGACCTTGAGCATCCTCTCTACCGCCCTCTTCGCCTTTATTCTGGTCTGTTCCTCAACCGTTACCACGGGTGACAGGGTGAGAAGGGAGTTCACGATATCGGGTAACCGTATCTTCTTCATATCGACACACACCATTGACTCATCAGCAGGGATGAAGGTCTTATCAGGGTTTCGGACCTTAAGGGTATGGATGATCCCTGCTTCTGTTCCAATGATAAATTCCCTATTGTGGGAAGTCCTTACATACTCCAGCATTCCCGAGGTGCTCTTGACCACATCGGCCAGGTCTATGACCCCCGGTCTGCACTCAGGATGAGCCAAGAACTGGGCCTGAGGGTGATCCCCCTTGACCTTTCTCACCTGTTCGGCTGTCAAGGCATCATGGTAAGGGCAGAACCCCTCCCAATAGATGATTCGCTGATCAGTATATCTCTGGGCATACCGTGCAAGGTTCTTATCCGGGGTCATGAGGATAGTATCGTCATCCTTCAGAGAGCGCACTACCTGGACGGCATTGGCAGATGTGCAGCAGATATCGCTTTCTGCCTTGACCGATGCGGTAGAGTTGACATAGCTCACCACCGGCACTCCGGGCAGCTCCGCCTTTTTCTCGAGCAATGATTTAGCGGTTATCATGTCTGCCATGGGACAGCCTGCAGAAAGCACAGGAAGCAGCACCATCTTATCGGGACAGAGGATGGAGGCCGTCTCAGCCATAAAATGAACCCCGCAAAAGACGATAACCTCGGCATCGGTTTTGGATGCCTCGATAGACAGCCCGAGGGAATCTCCCGTAATATCGGCAATATCCTGTATCTCAGCCCGTTGATAGTTATGTACGAGGAGAATGGCATGCCGTTTCTCAAGCAATTGTCTTATTTCAGCCTGGATGTCCTTTATATCCATAGTATTCTTCTCTCAAAGATTTAGAGTTTACCAAGATTCCGTTTGAAGCCCTCTATCAATTCAAGGGGATTGTGCGTGCTGTAAAGATCCTCAAGTCCGGGGATATCCTTCCATCTGCGGTGTATCCAGAACCAATGGTGAGGATACCTCCTGATGTAGCCCTCGAATATCCGGTTCACGTTCCGGGTATTGGTCTCAAGGTCCCAAGCCTCGTTGAAGGTATGAGCAAGCTCAAGGGGCTCATTGATCTCGATCCGATACCTGCCGGTGCCTGTCCTTACTACGAATACCGGTATGATGCTGGCCCCGGTACGGCGAGCGAGCAGAGGGGCCGTTACATGGGTTTGTGAGGGGATGTCAAAAAAATCCACGACAATCCCGTGCCTCCCGACCCTCGGGTTGCCTCCCGCTTTCTGGTCGGCAAGAGTTGCGATAACCGTATTGAAGGGAAGCAGGGACTGCATCCTTTGTACTGCCCCGTCGGGCCGTATGGTGATTCCATGATGGGCTTTCACAATGGATCCGAAAAATTTCTCAAGGTACGGGTTGTCCAGTTCCCGTATAACAGCACCTCGTGGGGGCATATTCAGGTAGCACAGATACCTGATGAGGACAAAGTTTCCGAAGTGCCCCGACACCCCTATGATACCTTTGCCCCTTTGTATGGAATTCAGGAGATGGGAAAGCCCCGTAATCTCGATGAAGGTGCGGTAGTTCCCCGGATTTACTACCGCATGGAGCTTTAAGAGCTCGAGGATATGGGTGGCAAGGTATTCACAGCTCTCCCTTGCCAGGGCCTTTCTCCCCTCTTCGTCCAAAGTCCTTCCGAACACCACACAAATATTGGCGTTGATAATCCTTCGCCGGCTCCGATCCATATAGTAGTATGCCCTGCCTGTCTGTCTCCCAAGGTACGAGAGCAACCGAAAGGGCAAAACGTGAACCAGCATAAGGAATGACCGGAATGTCAAATATATCAAAAAATCGAACATGGTGCACCGTTCCCTCAATCCATATTGATGTAGCAACTCGGGATGAGGAGGTCAACAAGGAAAACTCATCAGCATCTGACTTCCGCTGTTCACTGCTCAGGGCAACACACAACCATTTCCTTGACAGGTTGCGGTTTTAAAAGTAATTTATAATAGTTAGCATAGCATTGTGAGGAGCTATCCTATACAAGGGATTTTCTGCATGCCACATTTTTAAGAGGCAGGACCATGAAAGAGGCAATGCTTTTTGAGAGGCTCGATGAGGGTAAGGTGCAATGTAACCTCTGCCACCACCGGTGTATCATAAGAGAGGGGGGCTACGGTATCTGCGGGGTAAGGCAGAATATCGGGGGAACCCTTTATAGCCTTGTTTATGACAAGATTATCACGGCTCATGTCGATCCCATTGAGAAAAAGCCCCTCTTTCAGTTCTTCCCTGGTTCAAAGGCATACTCCATTGCCACGGTAGGGTGTAATTTCACCTGCAAGCACTGTCAAAACGCCGACATATCTCAGTTCACACGGGAGGAAAAGGGCAACGTCATCGGCGATATGATCAGACCCGAGGATATCGTAAGGGATGCCGAACGCTCGGGGTGTACATCCATTGCTTATACCTACACAGAACCCACCATCTTCTTCGAGCTTGCCTTTGATACGGGCGTGCTTGCCCATGCAAAGGGGATCAAGAATGTCTTTGTGAGCAATGGATACATGACCCCTGAGGCGCTCAAGGAGATCTCGCCGTATCTTGACGGCATCAATATCGACCTCAAGGCCTTTACCGAGAAATTCTACAAAGAGATATGCGGCGCCCGTCTCGAGCCGGTGTTGAGCAGCATCAATCTTGCCAAAGAGCTCGGCATATGGGTTGAGGTAACCACACTCGTTATCCCGACGCTCAACGATAGCGCGGGCGAGCTCAAGCAGATAGCAGAATTCATTAAGGGGGTGGATCTCGATATCCCCTGGCATATCTCACAATTCTATCCCACGTATCAATTGACCAAGCTTCCCCGAACCCCTGTGGAGACCTTACACCTGGCACGGGATATTGGTCTTCAGGCCGGGCTCCACTACGTTTATGAGGGAAACGTTCCCGGAAGGGGAAACGAGAACACATACTGCCACAATTGCGGAACGCTATTGATCGAGCGGTGGGGCTATTCCATCATTAACAATATCATAGAGGATGGCCGATGTCCCTCTTGCAAGACTCCTGTGGCAGGCATTGGTTTATAACAGATTATCTTGGTTTACTTGGTTACATTGGCTGCAAGAGCTCATAACAAGCCCGGCAAACTCAAGGAAATGGAAGAACAAAGCGGTAAACCATTTGGAATCGGCAAAAAACTCCTCGCTTCCTTCTTAGCGCTGTCTTTACTGCCTATCCTCATCGGCGGAATGATTTCATTCCATATCACCAAACATAAATGCGAAGAAAACACCACGGCACACTTGAGCGACCTTGCAAGGGATTGCGGGAAGAAGATATCCTATTATGTGAGCTCCCGCTATCAGGATATCAGGATCCTTTCCAAGGCCGAGGTGTTGAGGGGCAGAAACAGGCAGGCAGTGCAGGCCTATATTGATGAGGTGCATGCGGCTCCTCAGCTCGAAAACTGCGCCGGGGTGGTGCAAATCTTCTCGCCAGAAGGGCTTCAACAATCTCCATGGAGAGTTTTTCTGCTACCGAGCTC
>CAYPNL010000040.1:0-1503 GCA_964412045.1 uncultured Desulfobacteraceae bacterium | reverse complement strand
ACAACTCAGGAGGCCGCTTCAAACGAGCGCACACGGACAAAGACCCTAGAAGACAATGACCAGGTGCTTGTGCGCATGGTTTGAAGCGGCACGCTGATGACCCCTGTTCAAGGGTATGATGGGAAAAAAGACACCTCCATGCCCATAGGTCTCGCCAGGGCTCACGTATGTGGCCTTACGCAATGGGCGGTCGTTGTTTTCAAAAAGCTAAATTGTTACAAAATTTTTAAAATCATCCAGGAAACGGCGTTGGACTCTGAGTCTCAATCTTTAATGTATAATGGAGGTAAAAATGAAACCCTATTTTGAAAAGATGACACCGTTCGGAAATTCTCTATCCGACAGCCAGAAAGAAAGTGCAAAGGAAAATGTGGCCCACATTAAGGAGGTTGAAAATGATGTTGCCGCTGCTGTTGAGGCGGTAAAAAATGCGGGCATTCCTGCAGAAAAGATAAAACAGAGAGGCCAGACAACAGTCTGGGAGAGGATAGAGCATCTTGTTGATCCCGGAACCTGGTGCCCACTTCATACCCTTTACAACCCCCTGTTCAACGAAGAAGGTACAACGGGTGTTATCGACGGACTCGCCAAGATCAACGGCAAGTGGACCGTGGTTATCGGTTTTGATAATAAGGTCATGGCCGGTGCCTGGATTGCCGGTCAGGCAGACAATCAGCTGCGCGTCACTGACATGGCAAAAAGACTTCATGTGCCCCTGGTATGGATTGTGAATTGCAGCGGTGTGAAGCTGACTGAGCAGGAAGAGGTCTATGCAAATCGAAGGGGAAACGGTACTACCTTCTTCCGGCATGCTGAGCTGGAGAAGTTGGGTGTCCCTGTTTTAGCCGGCATATATGGGACAAATCCGGCCGGAGGCGGGTATCAGGGAATCAGCCCTACCATCCTGCTGGCACACAAGGATGCCAATATCGCAGTGGGAGGCGGCGGCATTGTCGGCGGTATGAGCCCCAAGGGTTATTTCGATGAAGACGGGGCAGAACAGCTCATCGAGGCAACCCGCCACTTTAAGGAGGTGCCTCCGGGCAGCGTGCCTATCCATTACAATGAGACGGGCTTCTTTAAAGAGGTCTATGATACTGAATTCGAGGTCCTCGATGCAGTAAAGAGATACGTAGATATGTGCCCTGCCTATAACCCCGACTTCTTCCGTGTGGCAGAGCCGCGTGAGCCAAGGTTCGCGGGAGATGAGATCGACAGCATCGTAGCCTTTAACCAGAAGAGGAGCTACAGCCTTGAGGAAATGATGGCCCGGATCTTTGACAACAGCGAGCATATGGAGTTCAGGCCGGACTACGGCCCGGAGGTTTATACAGGGCTTGCAAAAATCGACGGCCTTCTGGTCGGCTTTATCGGGAATCGCCAAGGATTTCTCGGCAAAGACTACCCAGAATATGCGGCTTACCCGGGCATCGGCGGAAAGCTCTATCGGCAGGGATTGATTAAAATGAACGAATTCGTCACCCATTGCGGCCGTGACAGGGT
>CAYPNL010000039.1:0-5112 GCA_964412045.1 uncultured Desulfobacteraceae bacterium | reverse complement strand
GTATCAGGGCACGCTGAGGCCCCCTATTGAAAGGCATGGTAAAAGAAAAGACACCCCTATGCCCATTCACCAGGTAGTTTCAAAAGGCTAACGTGTTACGAAGTGGGTTCACATGCGCTCAGATCCTGGGGCTGTCGGAGTAATGGAGCAATGGAGTATTGGAGGGGGAGTGATGGAGCAATGGTCTCAAAGTGAAGGTCAGCTATGATGGGAAGGTAATTGTTTGATGGCCTCATCCTTCAAATCTCTAGAAACAATGTCCGTAATGGCATTTTTTCGGTAGGTATTTCGACCTAGTTGTGGTAGGGAATAGGCGCACTGTCGTGCCACCCCTATAGAAAAATAGGTCCTGCTTGAGAGATTTTGGGTAAAATACCTGATTGAGCCTGATATTCCGGCTCGATATATTTTTTTAGTATACATTCTATAGGAAGGCAGATGTCTGGGATGAAATAGATGATGTCGTAAATAGTATTTGACAATGCGATATTCAGGGCAATAAAAAGTTTTGTAACAATTTAGCCCTTTGAAAATACCTGGTGAATGGGCATGGAGGTGTCTTTTTTCCCATCATACCCCAATAAAGACGAGTCGGGAGGCCGCTTCAAACGAGCGCACACCGACAAAGACCCTAGAAGACAATGACCAGGTGCTTGTGCGCATGGTTTGAAGCGGCACGCTGATGCCCCCTGTTCAAGGGTATGATGGAAAAAAAGACACCTCCATGCCCATAGGTTTCACCACGGCTAAGGTATGTGGCCTTACGCAATGGGCGGTCGTCATTTTCAAAAAGCTAAATTGTTACGTTTGATTCAATATACATGAAGGAGAGACAGGGGTGGTTATTGAAGAGCAAGAAGTCCAACTGATTGAAAAGGTCGTTTATATCAACCGCGTTGCAAAGGTAGTAAAGGGTGGGCGAAGATTCTCCTTTAGTGCAATAGTGGTCGTAGGCGATGGTAAGGGAATGGTAGGCGCCGGCCTTGGAAAGGCTAATGAGGTTCCGGAGGCTATAAGAAAGGGAGGGCAGAAGGCACGTAAGGATATGTGTCCGGTACCCCTTTTCGATGACACTATTCCCCATGAAGTGATCGGTAAATCCGATTCCAGCTCGGTTTTACTGAAACCGGCTCGTCCCGGAACCGGCATCATAGCTGGTGGAGCCGTAAGAGCGGTGCTGGAGGCCGCGGGCGTGAAGAATGTCGTAAGTAAGTGTTTGCGCTCCCACAATCCCCATAACCTGGTAAAGGCCACCCTCGATGGATTGCTCTCATTAGCGACTCCTGAACAGATAGCACGATACCGGGGGAAGACCGTAGAAGAAGTACTGGGCTGAACAGCAATGAAAGGTACCGAGGCCACCATGAAGCTACATGAGGTAAGGCCGGCCAAAGGCGCGAGGAAAAAGAGTAGGAGAATAGGCAGGGGAGAAGGCTCGGGGCGAGGCGGAACCGCTGGCAAGGGAGCGAAGGGGCAAAATGCACGTTCAGGCGGAGGAGTCCGTCCGGGATTTGAAGGCGGGCAGATGCCTCTGCACAGGAGGATTCCGAAACGAGGCTTTACGAATGTCTTCAAGACGCGCTACGAGATCCTTAATATAAAGGACCTTTCTTCCTTTAAATCCGGGCAAACCGTTGACAGAGATGCTCTCCTGAACGCGGGTTTGCTCACGAAGACATGGGCGGTAAAGCTCTTGGGAGTGGGAGATATAGCACATCCTCTCATCATAAGGCTTGATAAGGTGAGCCAAGGGGCACGGGATAAGATTGAGTCAGCTGGTGGAACAGTAGAGATGGGTTGATAATGATTGGGGGTTTTCAAAATATCGCCAAGGTCCCAGAGTTAAAGAGAAGGATTCTCTTTACGCTCTTTATGCTGGCGGTCTATAGGCTGGGATGTCATATCCCGACCCCCGGTATTGATGCAGCAGCTCTAGCCGCATTTTTCAGCGCAAGACAGGGCACACTATTCGGTCTCATTGACATGTTCTCCGGAGGGGCCCTCTCACGACTTTCGGTGATGGCCCTGGGGATCATGCCTTATATAAGCGCGGCAATTATCCTGGAGCTTCTCACCGTTGTGGTGCCTCATTTAGAAAAATTGAAGAAAGAAGGAGAGGCCGGCAGAAAGAAGATTACGAGGTATACGCGATACGGAACCGTGATTCTGAGCCTCATTCAGGGTTTCGGTATCTCTATCGGGCTTGAGAGCATGACGAGCCCTGATGGCGCCTTGATCGTTCCGCTCGGTGGGTGGGGGTTTCGGCTCATGACTATGATAACCCTGACTGCCGGAACAACATTTCTCATGTGGCTTGGGGAGCAGATCACCGAGAGGGGCATAGGAAACGGGATATCACTGATCATCTTTTCCGGGATCGTTGCACGGTTTCCGGAAGGCGTCGGCAATACGTTCCGCCTGATGGGCACCGGCGAGATGAGCCCCTTTTTTGGGCTCCTCCTGGTGCTTTTTATGGTAGCCATTGTGGGGGTTATTGTCTTCGTTGAGAGGGGTCAGAGGCGTATACCGGTGCAGTATGCAAAACGGATCATAGGCAGGAAGATGTATGGGGGGCAGAGCACCCATCTTCCCCTTAAGGTGAACACCGCGGGTGTGATTCCACCCATATTCGCTTCCTCAATCATTATGTTCCCGGCTACCATCGCAGGGTTTTTAAACGTGAAGCAGATCGGGTGGCTTCAATTCATTGTAAGCTCACTCTCTCCGGGGAGGCCTCTCTATTCTTTGCTGTATGTGGCTTTCATCATCTTCTTTTGCTATTTCTACACGGCGATTCACTTTAATCCCGTTGAGGTAGCAGACAATATGAAGAAATATGGTGGTTTTATCCCGGGCATTCGGCCGGGCAGGAGCACCGCCGAGTACATAGACCGCGTGCTCACCAGAATTACGTTCAGCGGGGCCATTTATGTGTCCATTATCTGTATCCTGCCGGAGATTCTTATCTATAGGTTAAATGTCCCCTTCTATTTTGGCGGCACTGGGCTTTTGATCGTGGTAGGGGTGGGCATGGATACGATAACCCAGATCGAGAGCCACCTGCTAACCAGGCACTATGAGGGTTTCATGAAAAAGGGCTTGAGAAGGGTGAGGTAGACCATGAAGGTGAGGTCATCTATAAAGAAAAGATGCAGGAACTGCAAGATTGTGAAGAGAAGGGGTGTGCTTAGGGTCATCTGCGTTAACCCTCGACACAAGCAGAGGCAGGGTTAAGGGTTGAGATAGAATACGCATCTTTAAGATTGTGCAAGGAGAAATATAGTGGCCAGAATCGCTGGTGTTGATTTACCGAAGGGAAAAAGGATCGAGATCGCATTGACCTATATCTACGGTATAGGTAAAAGCAGTTCCCAGGACATCCTTCATAACGCAGGCGTGGATTTGGATATCAAATCGGATCAGCTGAGCGAGGAGGAGATCACGAAGATCAGGAAGATCATCGACGAATCCTACCGGGTAGAGGGAGACATGAGGCGCGAGATATCGATGAACATAAAGCGCCTGATGGATACGGGTTGTTACAGGGGGTTGCGGCATAGGAAGGGCCTTCCAGTACGAGGGCAGAGAACTCACACAAATTCGAGGACGAGGAAGGGTCCTCGGAGGATTATCGGGAGGCGGCGGAAGTAGATCCCTGGAGGAGCAATGGCGAAGGAAAAAACAAGGTCGGGAAGGGTTAGAAGAGAGAAAAGGTTGGTTGTAAATGGAGTGGTTCACATCCAGGCTAGCTTTAATAACACGATCATTACCATCACCGACATGAGCGGAAATGTCATCGCCCAATCGAGTCCTGGACAGGTAGGCTTTAAAGGCTCTCGAAAGAGCACCCCTTTCGCCGCCCAATTGGCAGCCCAGAGCGCGTTAAAGAAGGCGATGGCCCTGGGTCTGAAAACGGCAGAGGTTCGTGTGAAAGGGCCTGGAGTAGGGCGTGAAGCAGCACTACGGGCATTGCAGGTAGATGGGTTTTCCGTAACCGTGATTCGGGATGTGACCCCTATCCCTCACAACGGGTGCCGGCCGCCAAAAAGGAGAAGGGTGTAAGCTCGCCGTAGACCGCGAGAAACGAATTATAGACAGAGTTGAGGAGGGAGATTATTGGCGCGATATATTGAGGCTTCATGCAGGTTGTGCAGGCGGGAAAACCTCAAGTTGTTCCTGAAAGGAGACAGGTGCTATACGGATAAGTGTGCCTTTGAGCGGCGTTCTTACGCGCCGGGGCAACACGGCCAGAGAAGGGGCGGCAAGGTCTCAGATTATGGAATACAGTTGCGAGAAAAGCAAAAGGTGAAGAGGATCTATGGGATCTTTGAAAACCAGTTTCGCAGGTACTATCACCATGCCGAGCGGCAGAAGGGTATTACCGGTACAAACCTGTTGATCCTGCTGGAGCGTCGATTGGATAACATGGTCTATAGGATGGGTTTTGCATCATCACGGGATCAGGCAAGGCAACTGGTGAGACATAATCATTTCACCGTGAATGGACGCAAGGTGAATATACCCTCTTATCAGGTAAAGAGCGGTGATATCGTTGAGGTCAAAGAGAAAAGCCGTAAGATCCCCGTTATTCAAGAGGCAATGGAAACCGTGGTACGGCGAGAGACACCATCGTGGCTGGAGGTCGATATGGATACTTTTCGCGGTGTGGTGAAGGCCTTTCCAAGCCGTGAAGAATTGACCATGCCTATCAATGAGCAGCTGATAGTAGAGCTGTACTCCAAATAAGCGCATCACGAACACAAAATCCGTTTATCCTGAAGATATCATGAGCCGTTTGAAGATGGCTTGCAACAATTTGTCTTTGAGGTAAAGTATACCAATGAAAAAGCAACATCAAAAACATTGGAGAGATCTGATAAGGCCCAAAAGAATTGAGGTTGATCCAGAGACGTTCAGCGACTTTTACGGGAGATTCGTGTGTGAGCCTCTGGAGAGGGGTTTTGGAATTACCCTCGGCAATTCCCTGAGACGAATCCTCTTGTCTTCCCTGCATGGAGCAGCAATTGTCTCAGTTCAATTCGATGGCGTTCCTCACGAGTTTACCAGCATCCCCGGTGTACGAGAGGATGTCACCGACCTTATCCTGAACCT
>CAYPNL010000038.1:0-12456 GCA_964412045.1 uncultured Desulfobacteraceae bacterium | reverse complement strand
GAAGACAATGACCAGGTGCTTGTGCGCATGGTTTGAAGCGGCACGCTGATGCCCCCTGTTCAAGGGTATGATGGGAAAAAAGACACCTCCATGCCCATAGCTCTCACCACGGCTAACGTATGCGGCCTTACGCAATGGGCGGTCGTCGTTTTCAAAAAGCTAAATTGTTACGAAAGATCTTAGTTATTTTTGTCAGAGAGCTCCTGAGCGCATAGACTAAGTCCTGGATAATGGGGGTACGTGAATATGAGGAGAAGCACGTATGTTGCTGTTTCCATCGCTAGGGTCTTCCGTGATTTCCACAGTTTTCTAAAGGAGGTCCCTCTCCACCAAAAGCCCTTAGCCCACCCGAGAAAGAGGCACCACCTGCCCATATTCCTTTCCATTTTTCTTTCCCTTTTTCCGGCGTTATTTGGCTGTGCCGTGAGCGAGAGAGGAACTCTTGTGAGTGATCACAAGAGGCCGACTATGGTATTGCCGGAGACACAGGATAGCAGTCTCCAGGAGCCATCTATAATAGATGGAGTTGCGTACTATGGTCTTCCGGGCGAAGTGGGATATATCGAGGAAGGTATCGCCTCATGGTATGGAGGGGAGTTTCATGGAAGGAACACTGCCAACGGTGAAATCTACGATATGTACGAGAAAACGGCTGCTCATAAAACGCTTCCATTCGGAACCCACGTAAAGGTAATCAGCCTATCAAACGGCAAGGAGGTCGTGGTAAGGGTCAATGATAGAGGTCCTTTCGTTAAGGAAAGGATTATAGATCTATCCCTCGCCGCGGCAAAGGATATAGGGTTGATTGGCCCAGGCACCGCCAAGGTACGAATAATAGCCTTGTCGAGGAAGGTTGGAACAATTAAGATGGGCGGAACATACAAAACTCTCGTGGAAGCGAGGAATTTTAGGAAGGGGAAGTACACCGTTCAGGTGGGAGCTTTTGAGGCTGAGGAGAATGCGATCCGGCTGGCAGAACGACTCAGAGTTTTATTTGATCATGTCACCATAACAACATATGTTCCGGGGAATGGGACCATTTTCTATCGAGTAAGGGTGTTTTTCTCTGAAGATCTAAATGAGATTAACCGGGTAGTTGAGAAGTTGGAATACCTCGGATTTTCTCAAACATTTATCGTGGCTCTTTAACCTTTTGATTGATCTTTTTCCGAAGAACTCCGGAGGTTCTGAACACTACAACCTTACGGGCCCTGAGTTTTAAGTCTTTTTTGGTTTGAGGGTTTCTGCCTCTTCGTGCGGCCTTTCGTTTTACAACGAACTTACCGAAACCGCTGACCAGGAGACTGTCGCCTTTCTCTAAGGTCTGCTTGATTATCTCTAAAAGGGTCTCAATAACCCTTCGAGACTGATTCTTGCTGAGCCCCACCTGGTTGTATACGCTATCGATGATCTTCTCTTTCGTTAAGGCCATGACTGCTCCTTCCTCGATTCCTGATTCTCTATTGGTAGCCAAACCTTTCCTTTAGTTTCTGGCAGACGATATCGGGAACAAGGCCCCTGATCGTACCGCCATACCGTGCAGCCTCCTTTATGATGGTAGAACTCGTATAAAACCACTGATAGTCGGTCATCATAAAGATCGTTTGGATATTTTTGTTCAGTTTTCTGTTCATCAGGGACATCTGAAATTCATATTCGAAGTCCGACAGCGCCCTCATTCCCCGTATAATTACATTAGTGTTTTTGCTCTCCACGTAATCAACGAGCAAACCCCGAAAGGATTCAATGTAAACCTTCCGGTCCTTTTTAACCGATTCGCGGATCATTTCTATCCTTTCCTCCAGAGAGAAAAGGGTGTTTTTCGTAGGATTTTCGGCAACGGCAACGGTGACGGAATCAAATATGGTGAGCGTCCTCCTCAAAATACTGATATGGCCATTGGTAATAGGATCAAAGGAACCAGGATAGATTGCCATTTTCCCCATAGTAGGCATCCTTGTGTTAGAGATATACCCCTATTACTGTTGATCCATATGCCCTTTCGAGACTCAGCACAAGATCGCCTACCTTTTGGGGGAGCTCATCGTCAATGCCGCTTGATGATTCCACAACTACCCGGCTTTCCCTTGACAATAGCTCTTCATCCACGAGCCTGGAAAGCGTTGGTCTAATGTAGCCCTTTCCATAGGGAGGATCAATGAATACCAAATCGAATAGATCGCAGCCGAGATCATGAATGCGTGCCAAACCATCAGGCAGTTCCTCTCTGGCAATTATCGCCAGCTCCTCATAGCCGCAAATAGACAGGTTCTTTTTTATGAGAGCGAGTGCTTTTGCTGACCTATCGATGAAAACAGCCTTTTCCGAGCCTCTCGAAATGGATTCGATCCCCAAGCTCCCCGTACCTGCAAAGAGATCCAGGGTTATGCAACCGTTCATCGCCTGGCCTAGGATATTAAAGATGGAACTCCTTACCATATCCGAGGTAGGACGGATACGGTATCCCTTCATTCGTGCCAGCCGATAGCCTTTGTCCCTACCGCCAGTAATTCTCATAGCATGTTCTTTATAGAGTCGCAAACGCAGGCCGAAAAATTCCAGACATAACACACTACACACCCACGGGATGAAGTCCTGCGGTTAACTACCCAGAAATTTCTATAATTTATTGGTTACAGCATGTTCTCCGTTTTCCAGAGAGGAATCGGCCAAAGAAGGAATTGCCTTCTTAGACCTGCGAACAAGGTGGTAGAGCATCATTGCAGGCCCTGAAACAACGTAGATGGCTGAGAACAGAAACAGCATCAGGGCTGGCTTATAGGCGACAACGATAAAAAGCAGTATCAGTGCTACCAGCGAGTTAAAATGTCTTCGTTTGAACAATCCGAGCCCTTTAAAGCTGAAATAGTCGATGGTGCTCACCATAAGGAATGAGAGGAGGTACATGATGAGTATGAGCATAATATGTTGGTTGTGAGCAAGGCCTCCCATGGAACGGGCGAAGAGCACGGTGGTGGCGAGAAAGATGGCTGCACCGGGGATCGGTAATCCCTTAAAATGCCTCGATTCAAGATTATTTTTCTGGATGTTAAATCGGGCAAGCCTCAGCGCGCCACAGATTAAGTACAGGAACACGGCAAGCCAGCCAAATCGTGCAAAGGATTTCAGAGACCACTGAAATGCCAGCAAACCGGGCGCCACACCAAAGGCAACCAGGTCCGAAAGGGAGTCGTATTCAGCGCCGAATTTGCTTGTTGTATTGGTAAAACGGGCAATCTTCCCATCCAACCCATCGAGGATTGAGGAAATGAGAATAGCGATGGCGGCAACGTCAAACCTTCCCTGAATTGAGGCGATAATAGCGTAAAAGCCTCCAAAGAGGCTAAAGGAGGTCAAGAGGTTAGGGAGAATATATATTCCCTTCTTATTCCTGGCCTTTGCTTTGTTTTTCTTTTTCAGTCTCACCAAGATATCCTAGTATTGTTTGACCGGCCTTTACCTTTTGTCCCTTTGTCACGATGATGGTGCAACGAGGTGGAAGGTATACCTCAAGTCGTGAGCCAAATCGGATGAGGCCAAACCTTTGACCTGCCTCCACAGCGTCTCCCTCATGCACCCAGCAGGAGATCCTCCTGGCAACGACACCCGCTATCTGAACAAAGGCGATCCTCGCCCTGTTGTGTGTCTCGAGCATTACGATATTACGCTCGTTATAGAGAGAGGCCTTATCCCTGTTTGCTGAGAAGAATTTGCCCGGGTGGTAGGAGAGCCCCGTAATCTTGCCGCTTATGGGAATCCTGTTGATGTGTGCATTAAAAAGGGACATGAAGATGCTTACCTTTTTGGCCCCATTCGGATAATGATTGTCCCCATCCGGTAAGTCTTCTATGGCGAGCACCTTCCCATCTGCCGGCGTAAAAATTGCCGACTCGTTGGGTGTCTGACTCCTCTCCGGGTCCCGAAAGAAATAGATAATAAACAAGGTGAGCATCATCATCGGAATGGCGAAAAACTTCCAGCCGAGGAAAAAAAGAACAGCGGTTACTGCCAGAGACATCGCAATAAAGGGAATTCCCTCCCACGCTACCGGCAACTTATTGTATGTTTTTCTTTGATTCAAGCTAACTACCTTTAAACTCTATTTCTTGATTGTTTAATATAAAATGTCCCGTTTGTCAATATGGCATACCTGAAAACGAGATATATGCTTTGTAAACTCTATCCCAAGGGGTTGTTCCCTACCCTGATATCCGCGTCTCTTAAATAGAGAGGAACGAGCGTGCTTGCAGTATCCGAATCCCCTTGCTCGAGCCTTTGTAAGGCCAGAGCGCCTATGGATGAGGCCCGCAGATTCCAGAGGTTTGGCGGTGCAAACAGGGCGTTTTTCCCCGCATATTGTCTTACAAGAGGACCTTGAGCGGTGAAGTCGTTTCCGATAATAATGGTTTTCCTCTTGATCAAAACGGGGAGATCTTCCACCACTAGGCTGACATCTTCCCCAATCCGTACGAGGTGATCATCGCGGTCACGCCTGAAAAGCGCGGCGAAGACCTCCCCTTTCCGTGATGTCACCAAGCTGCAAATATCCTTCCTCGCATAAGGAATTTGGCTGGCCAAGGCTGGTAGAGTAGACACGCCAATTATTGGTATTCCAAGGCCTTGGGAGAGCCCTTTTGTAACTGCGAGCCCGACTCTCGTACCGGTAAAACTTCCCGGTCCGATGGAAACAGCTACGGCCCCAAGCTGCCCAGGGGTGATGGTTGTTTTTTTAAAGAGATCATCGATACAAGGCATCAGATTCCTAAAGTGACTTAATCCGGATGAGATAAGGTACTCACCCACCACGGTATCATTTTCCAGCAGCGCCATGCTGTATTGTCTTGTCGAGGTATTTATGGAAATGATAATCAATGGTCGATTGACTTATTCGGTTATTATCCTGATGAGGTCATTGTAAAAGACGAGGGCCATCAGCATGAGGAGGATAAAGAAGCCTATCTTTTGGGCCATCTCCCGTTTTTTTATACTGATGGGCTTTCTTATTATGATCTCTATCAAGAGGAAAAGGATCATTCCTCCGTCCAGGACCGGCACGGGAAGGAGGTTTAAAATGGCGAGGTTAACGCTAATAACTGCCATAAAAGGTATGAGGTAGCTAAAATTTTCCCTCGCGATTTCCCCTGCGAGCTGCCCGATCATAATGGGACCACCAACCGTTTTGAGGGGTACGACTCCTTGAACAAGTTTTATGAGTACCAGCACGGTGAGAGACGTTATCTCCCAAGTTTTGACTGCCCCCTCCTTTATTGCCCTGAAAAGGCCGAGGCGTATTTGTTCTGTCCTTCCGCTCGTCACGATTCCGATGAGTGCCGATTGGACCTCCTCGCCGAAGATATTTTTTACGACCTCCTCCTCTGGAAACACCGTTGTTGAGAACCGAGTTTTTCCTCTGATGACCATCATGGTAAGCCCCTGTTCCGGGTTTTTTTCCACGAATTGCTTTATCTGATTCCATCTCTCGATCTTTATGCCATCTATATACTCGATAATGTCTCCTTTGACTATGCCTGCCTTATCAGCGGGAGAGTCGGGTCTTACTTGACCTACCTCGGGAGCTATAATGGGGTAGCCAGAGATAAGGTAGATACCGCTGAACAAAAGGAAGGCGAGGAGGAAATTGAAGACAGGACCGGCTGCGGCAATGGCAATTCGATGCTGTACGGGCTTGTTGGAGAACGCTCGAGGAACATCTTCAGGGGCTATTTCCTCATCGTCGCTTTCACCCAATAACTTAACGTAACCGCCCAATGGAAAGGCCGAGATCACATATTCAGTTTCTCCAACGGTTTTTCCGATGATTTTCGGACCAAAGCCAAGAGAGAACTTCAGCACCTTCACCTTGCAGAGCTTTGAAAGAATGAAATGCCCTGACTCGTGGAAGAAGATCAAAACACCGAGAACAACAATAAACGGAATGATGTAGTATAATACCGTACTCATGATAGCTCGCTGCCTATCATCTTATTAAGGATTACTGTTGCTGTTGCCTTTGCCCACTGATCTGCCTCAATCGCACGATCAATGCTATCAATAGGATGGAGCTTATGCTGCTCCATGGTTTTCTCGATAAGTTGGGGAATTTCTAAGAACATGATCTTTCCATCCAAAAAGGCCTTTACGGCAATCTCATTCGCTCCGCTCAAGACAGCTGGCATGCTTTGGCCAATATATCCCGCCTTGAGTGCTAAGTCCAGACATCTAAACCTTTTTGTGTCGGGTTTTTCAAAGCTCAGATGTCCGATCTCCAAAAAATCCACTGATGGTAATTGCCCTTTATGGTGTCTGGGATATGAGAGTGCATAGGATATCGGTAGTCTCATATTAGGAAGGGCAAGTTGAGCGATGATCGAGCTATCCATATACTCAACCATAGAGTGAATAATGGTCTCCGGGTGCAGAATAATGTCTATCTGATCCATGTCCACGTCGAAAAGCCATTTTGCTTCAATTGCCTCCAACCCCTTGTTCATCATGGTTGCCGAGTCAATGGTTATCTTCTTGCCCATCTTCCATTTCGGATGTTGTAATGCCTCCTCAGGGGTAACCGTGGCGAGCATCTCGAGCGTATAATCCTTAAAGGGGCCACCGGATCCGGTCAACACAATCCTTTTGAGATCCTCTCTGTTATGTCCCTGCATTGACTGCTGGATTGCGCTGTGCTCGCTATCGATAGGGAAAATACGAACGCTTCTATCTCGCGATTCTTTCATCAACAATGATCCCGCTGCCACCATCGTCTCTTTATTGGCCAAGGCGATGTCCTTACCTGAGCGTATCGCTGAGTAGATTGGAACAAGCCCGGAGGCGCCGCTCATGGCCGCCACTACCAGGTCAACCTCTGAAAGGGTGGCTATTTTGATGTATCCATCAGGGCCGGCTACTATTTCCGTGTCCTGCCTGTTAGAGAGCAATGCCCGTAGCTTGTCGGCAAGCTCGGAATTTACAACCGCCGCGAATCGTGGCTTCAGTTCTTCTATCTGGGAAGAAAGGAGCTCTATATTCCTTCCGGCGCCGAGCGCGATAAGCCGGTATTCATTGGGATTTTCCTTGAGAACATCTATCGCGGTTGTACCTATATAACCGGTCGAACCGAGGATGCATATGTTTTTCAAGATCGAGCAGCTCCTTTCGTTTGCTCGTCATCGTTATATTCTTAAAAGAGAGGCGATCATAACCTTCGTATCGCCGGATTTCATCCAGATATGTTTGAACCTACCAAGCCCGCATAGCTCAGGTAGAGATAGAGTATTGGTATCGCGAAGAGGAGGCTATCGATCCTATCGAGTAGCCCGCCGTGGCCTGGTAACACCGTACCGCTATCCTTTACCTTGGAGAGCCTTTTAAGCATTGATTCCGCCAGATCACCAATCTGGCCGCTTATTCCTAGTCCTAGCGCTAATACCACAACGGAGATAATAGATAAAGAGGGAAAGAACAGATACCTGAAGATAACGGCTGCCGCACTGTTTGACAGCAGGCCTCCGATGGCCCCCTCCCAGGTTTTGCCCGGACTGATCCGGGACAACTTGTGTTTTCCCAAGGACGTTCCGACATAGAATGAGCCCGTGTCTCCGGCAAAGATGGTAGAGAGCATGAACAATATCCACCATTGGCCCCGGGGAATCGCAAAGATTACCACGAGCAACATCAATGGCAGACAGATATAGAACGGCCCCATCAGTATCCGGGCAATCTCAGACATGGTGGGAGGTCTCATCCGGTAGCGTGCTATAAAGAGGGCGAGGGGGAATATAACAAAGAACGGGATAATCGTGATATAAAAATGGCCTTTGACCAGCAGCGAACAAAAAAGACAGGCAGTGGACAAATAGTTGACAAAGACGATCAGCTGCGGTGCGTCAGGGCTTGTCATTGCATAAAATTCATGAAGGCTGAGTAATGCGGCAAAGAGGATAACCATGGTAAAAATCCAGGCCGGGGCGAAACAGATCACCGCAATGAGCAAGGACACACCAATAACACCGGTGAGTATTCTCTTGGCGTGATTAGTCATTGATTAGGTCCGTCATACCTGGGGGTGGCCTGCTAGCTGTTCACCGATAGAGCCGAAACGCCTTTCCCGTTTCTGGTAATCGAGAAGGGCTTCAAGGTATCTCTCTTTATGGAAATCAGGCCAGAAAATGGGTGTGATGTAAATCTCCGTGTATGCTATCTGCCAGAGAAGGAAATTGCTTATCCTATACTCCCCACTTGTCCGTATGAGCAAGTCCGGGTCCGGCATATCAGCCGTATAGAGATATTTACCGAAACGGTCTTCCGTGATCTGTTTTTCTCTTAGGGTTCCCTCTTGAATGTCATTCAGCATATTTCGCACTGCACCGAGGATTTCCTGCCTTCCGCCGTAGCTCAATGCGAGCGTCAGGGTCATGTCTTTATTGCGGGAGGTTAACTGGATCGTCTGCCAGAGGGTTCTTTGCACCTCAGGTGGAAGTTTTTCTGTTTGACCAATACAGGTCAGGCGAATTCCATTGTCGAGCATTTCCTTTCGTTCGCTCTTAAGGAACCGATTGAGGATGTTCATCAAGGCCTTTACCTCATGTTTAGGCCTCTTCCAATTTTCTTCGCTAAAGGCATAGAGGGTGAGCCACCGTATACCAAGATCCCTGCTAGTTCTGACCACATCCCGAACGGAATCAATGCCTTTTTGATGACCAGCTATTCTCGTCAGGCCCTTTTTCTTTGCCCATCGGCCATTCCCGTCCATGATAATAGCGATGTGGCGGGGCAATTTATCTGGATTTATTTGTTCCATTGAACGGGCTTACTTGTTAGGGTATGACCCCGGCATTTAGCTTCACGGTTATAGGTGTAAGACACTCTTTGTTCAAGATAAGGATGTATTCTTTGTAGTATTTTAGATTTTTTGAAACTACCTGGTGAATGGGCACGAAGGCGTTTGTTTTCCCATTATACCCTGATAAAGACGAGTCGGGAGGCCGTTTCAAACGAGCGCACACGGACAAAGTCCCTAGAAGACAATGACCAGGTGCTTGTGCGCATGGTTTAAAGCGGCACGCTGATGCCCCCTATTAGAGGGTATGATGGGAAAACAAACGCCTTCGTGCCCATCAGTCTCACCAAGGGTAATTATTCGGCTGTACGCAATGGCCGCTCGACGTTTTCAAAGAGCTAAAATTCAAGGATTTCGCTTTCCTTTTCCGTTCTTATTTCATCGATCTTGGCAATGTATTCATCGGTGTTCTTTTGTACCTTTTCTTGGTAGCCGTACATTTCATCCTCTGATATCTCACCCTCATTTTTCAATTCTTTCAACATCTCGTTCGCCTCGCGTCGGTGGTTCCGTACGATTATCTTGCTATCCTCTGCCATCTTTCTGGCCATCTTGGCGAGCTCTTTTCTCCTTTCCTCGGTGAGGGGCGGGATGGATATCCTGATGACCTTTCCGTCATTCATAGGAGTAAGCCCAAGGCCTGATTTCAGAATACTTTTCTCAATATTTCCAATAATGGTTTGATCCCAAGGCTGAACAATAAGGAGTCTGCTTTCGGGGATACTCAGGGAGGCTAGTTGATTCAGGCGCATTTGCGTTCCATAGCATTCAGCCTTGATTCCCTCGATGAGAGAGGTAGATGCCCTTCCTGTTCTCATCTTCTTGTATTCTTGGTTGAGGGCCTCTGCGGCTTTTTCCATCTTCTCTCGCATCTCCGATATGATTTCATCTTTCATCGCCTTCTCCTGCTATCAAGGTTCCTACCTTCTCTCCGGCACATATCCGCGCTATATTTCCCCTTTTGCCGATGTTGAAAACAATGATAGGAATATCGTACTCCATTGCAAGGGAAATGGAGGTGAGATCCATTACACCCAGTTTTTCTTTCAGCACCTGTTCGTAGGCGATCCTGGCAAAGAGCCTTGAAGTTTTCTCCTTTTCCGGATCCCGATCATATACCCCATTGACCTGGGTTCCCTTGAGAATAGCCTGGGCTTCGATCTCTATAGCACGCAAGGTGGCAGCGGTATCAGTGCTAACATAAGGGTTTCCGGTGCCACCTGCAAAAATGATAATCCCTCCTTCCTCCAGGTGCCCGAGCGCTCGCTCCCTATTGAAAGGCCCTACCACATTACTTACCTCAAGAGCGCTCATAACCATTGTAGAAGCGCCCAATGACTTAAGGGAATCGCTCAGGGCAAGTGCATTAATGATCGTGGCGATCATCCCCATATAATCGGCAGTAACCCTGTGGATAGGAAATCCGGAGGATTGTGTGCCCCTGAAGATATTTCCCCCTCCTATGACAATGGCAATCTGAACTCCCTGCAGGTGGGCTGATTCGATGTCAAAGGCAATCGCCTTGAGGGCAGGTGGATGGATGCCGCTGGTTTTACGCCCCCTCAGCGATTCCCCACTGAGTTTGAGCAGGATACGAGTGAATCTGGGTTGTATCATGAAGCGATCTCCGCATACCGGCCGTGAGGGATATGAAGCTGGCATTGTCTGCTCGGAGCCGCACTCTGAAGGCCTCAATCCCCTTTATAAAGGTAGCTTGCTCAACGTTGATGTAGCTCGATGATATGGAGAGCGCCCTATATCCCCTCGGCCATCCCGAGTTGAAACCTCGCAAACCTGCTCACGACAATGTTTTCGCCGGTTTTCGCCCTTAGCTCATTGAGCAGGTCCTCTATGGTCAGGTTCGGATCCCTTATATAGGCTTGGTTCAGAAGGCAGACTTCGGAGTAAAATTTCATGAGCTTCCCTTCAACGATCTTTTCCACCACTTTATCGGGTTTGCCTTCCTGAAGGGCTTGTTCCCGATATATCTCCTTTTCCCTCTCCACTACCTCGGGAGGCAGCTTGTCGGCCGAGATAGCGATTGGGTTTGTTGCCGCTATCTGCATGGCCAGGTTTTTTGAAAAATGAGTAAAGTCGTCCGTTTTGGCGCTAAAATCGGTTTCGCAGTTCACCTCCACGAGCACGCCGATTTTTCCACCCGTATGCACATAGGCCTGGACCTGGCCCTCCGATGCAATTCTGCCCTCCCTTTTTTGTGCCTTAGCAATGCCCTTTTTCCGCAGTATGTCAACGGCCTTGTCAATGTTTCCCTCGGAATCCTTGAGCGCGCTCTTGCACGCCATTATGCCCACACCGGTCTTGTCTCGTAGTTCTTTCACAAGTTCGGCTGATATGTCCAATTTCCATCTCCTCTCTAGCTTTCCGGTTGCAGATCCTCTGAGGCCGTGGCCTCAGGTGTTTTGCTCTCTTTCTGTCTTTTGGGCAGCACGATAATATCTGGCCCTCCCTTTTTATCCTCGCTTACCGCGATCGCCTCTTCATGCACTTCTTGGAGGACCGCCTCTTGGGCGGCCTCAAGCTCCTGCTCTGCTTTCAGCTTTTCCTCTCTTTGTTCATGGCCCTTTATGCAGGCATCTGCAATAATAGAGGTGATCAGCCTCACTGATCGTATAGCGTCATCATTTCCGGGGATAACGTAATTGATATCCTCGGGATCTCCGTTTGTATCCACAATGGCAACAGTTGGTATCCGCAGGTTTTTGCCCTCATTCACCGCGATTCTCTCTTTCTTGGTATCGACGATGTAGATGGCAGAGGGGAGCTCATCCATATTTTTTATGCCGCCCAGGCTTTTCTCCAGCTTTGCCAGCTCTTTTTCCATCCTCAAGGCCTCTTTTTTGGTATAGCGGCTGATCGTTCCATCTTTTTTCATCTCCTCGAGCTCCTTGAGCCGGTTGATTCTCTTTTTGATGGTCTCAAAATTGGTGAGTGTGCCTCCCAGCCACCGATTGTTGACGTGATACATGCCGCATCGCTCCGATTCCTCCTCTATGGTGTCCTGGGCCTGCCTTTTGGTGCCCACGAAGAGCACTGTTCCTCCTTCGGATACCGTCCGCACAATGAAGCTGTACGCATCTTTCAGCAATTTGACCGTATTCTGCAAATCTATGATATAGATACCGTTTCTCGCTCCGAAGATGTACGGCTTCATCTTAGGATTCCATTTCCGGGTTTGATGTCCGAAGTGGACCCCAGCCTCCAGTAAAAGCTTCATGCTAATTTCAGCCATGCACAAGATCCTCCTTATGGTTCTAATGTTCGCAAGGATGATGGTGCCCTGCATTTGTCAAAGCCGCACCGAAAATCCGTAAATGAGTGTTTTATGTAGCCTTTTTTTCTCTGACTAGCAAGGAAAAAATTTATCGGCTCATTGCCTTTTTATCCGTATGAGAGAACCACCTCCTCTGGGCGTGGATTCTTTCCCCATAGTGACCCCATAACGGGACTTCTCCTTGAAAAAAGAGCCCATATGTCTGTAGAATAAAGGTTTGGCGTACCAATAATGATGGTCTCGTAAAAAGTCAACATTGGTGTCATTGCGAGCGAAGCGAAGCAATCTCACTCAGTGTAACTACTTGAATTTACGAGATTGCTTCGTCACT
>CAYPNL010000037.1:0-3717 GCA_964412045.1 uncultured Desulfobacteraceae bacterium | reverse complement strand
GATGCTCGCCCCCATCGCAACATTGGACCCAAACCTGATGATGGATCCCCTGCTCAAGGGTTTTGCCTCTGCCGTATTAGGCGGTATGACCACCCTGGTTGGTTCCGTTATAGGAGGCTATATTCTCGGGATCATCGAGACGCTTTTCGGCGGATACGTATCCTTACAGTTTAAATCAATAGTGGCCTTTTTGATCATAGTCCTGGTGCTTTGCTTTAAACCCAGTGGTCTCTTTGCCAAACACTACGTGAGAAGGGTCTAATCGTATATGCTATGTTTCTTTTGCCTCGCTTCTTCTGATATGGTGATGAGAATTGGAATCTCTGCAACAGATGCAGTCAATGAATGAAGACTTTTTTCGTGTCGAGGATCTATCCATAGGCTTCGGCGGCCTGAAGGCGGTCGACAAGGTGAGCTTCACCCTCGAAAAGGAGTCCATCCTCTCAATCATCGGTCCTAACGGCGCCGGAAAAACCACGATCTTCAACTGCATAAGCGGCCTCTACATTCCGAATGACGGCAAAGTGCTGTTCAAGGGCGAAGAGATCACGGGATTTAAACCTTATAAGATTGCCAAAAAAGGCATAGCCCGCACCTTCCAGAATATCGAGCTCTTCTCCAGGATGACGACCATGGAGAATCTCATGCTGGGAAGGCATCTCCATATAAAAACCGGGATCCTGAGCGGCGCCACCTTCTTTAGAAGAAAATCAAGGGCCGCCCGTGAGGAGATAAAACACAGGGAGCACGTGGAACATATTATCGATCTATTGGATCTCCAGTACGCGCGAAACCAGTTCGTCGGAAGCCTGCCATACGGCACCCAGAAGCTTATAGAGCTGGGCAGGGCCCTTGCCCTTGAACCCGAACTCTTGCTCCTGGATGAACCATCCGCTGGGATGAACACCGAAGAAAAGCAGGACCTCATCTTCTGGATCAAGGATATCCAGGATGAATTACAGGTGACGATTCTGTTGATCGAGCATGATATGAGGATGGTCATGGATATCTCGGACCGGATACTGGCCATTAACTTCGGAAAACAAATCGGCGAGGGTTCTCCGGAGGAGATACAGAACAACCCAGAGGTCCTGAAGGCCTATTTAGGAGAAGAAGAATCTACCGATGTCGCTACTTGAGATCAAAAACATTGAAACCTACTACAGACTCATCTATGCGTTGAAGGGCGTCTCCCTGACCCTTGAGGAAGGAACCAACACGGCTATCCTGGGGAATAACGGGGCGGGAAAATCAACTATATTAAAAACGGTGATGGGTCTCATAGATGATCAGCCCGACAAGGGCACTATCGAGTTTATGGGAAAACGAATCGACAGAAAGGATCCCGAGGATATTGTTCGGTTGGGCATCTCATACGTTCCGGAAGGCCGAGAGATCTTTGATGAGCTCACAACCAAGGAGAACCTCCTCATGGGGGCCTACCGAAGGCGCGATAAGGCCGGGGTCAGGAAAGACTTCAAGAAGATCTACGAATACTTTTCAGTGCTGGAGGAAAGGGAGGATCAACTTGCCGGCACTCTCTCCGGAGGAGAACAGCAGATGCTGGCAATAGGCAGAGCCCTGATGAACGGGCCTAAGCTCTTGTTCTTGGACGAACCATCCCTCGGGCTCTCGCCGATCATGGTCATGGAGATATTCGATATCATAAAGATGATCAACTCAGAGGGTATTACCATACTCTTGGTGGAACAAAATGCCCGTATGGCCTTAAAGATAGCCCACTTCGGGCTGATTCTGGAAAACGGGCGATTCGTTATGAAGGGGAGTGCCCGGGAGCTTATGGAGGATGAAGATGTAAGGGAGTTCTACCTCGGGATAAAACAGACGGAGTCTGCAAAAGGCTACCAGAGGTGGAAGAGAAAAAAAAGATGGAGATAAAATCGCGGATAAAATCGCTCTGTGATTTTATATAGGGAAGTAAAAGCGAGGGTACATTTTGTTATGACTTTGGAAACTGTCCCACAGGTCCTCAAGGCTACCGTAAAAAAATATGGCGACAGGGTCGCCATGAGGAAAAAGGAGCTTGGCCTGTGGCATGACATATCATGGAATGACTACTATCGCTTGGCACAGTATGTCGGCTCAGCCCTTCTCTCCATGGGGCTCGAGAAGGGAGACTGTGTCTCCATTATCGGCGATAACTGCCCCGAGTGGGTGATCATCGACCTGGGTATCCAGTGCGCAGGCGGTGTGGCTGTCGGGGTGTACTCTACCAATGCCTGGCCCCAGGTCGAGTATGTGGTTCGGAACTCCGAGTCCAAATTCTTTTTCGTGGAGAATGAAGAACAACTCGATAAGTGGCTCAGCTTTCGCGACAAGGTCCCGTTCCTCAAAAAGGTAATCGTGTGGGATCTGGAGGGGCTCAGACACTTCACGGACCCGATGGTTATGACCTATCAAGAGCTCCTGGATATCGGCTGCCGCTTTATGGAAGAAAATCCTGATGTACTCGAACGGCGCATGAACGAGGTTACGATCGAGGATCTCTCAGTCCTGATCTATACCTCGGGAACTACGGGGCCTCCCAAAGGCGCCATGCTCACCCATGGAAACGTGATGTGGATGGGAGAGGCCATCGCCAAAGACAACCAGGTCTACGATACCGATGAGGTGCTTTCCTTTTTGCCTCTCTGCCATATCTTCGAACGTCTCTTCTCGGTCTTCGGTCACATATTCTATGGATATACCGTCAACTTCATCGAAAACCTGGACACGGTAACGGACAACATGAGGGAGGTATCTCCGACTGTGGGCTATGCCGTGCCCAGAATCTGGGAGAAGTATCTCTCAGGCGTCTACATCAGGATGTCGGATGCCACATGGTTCAAAAAGCTCGTCTTTGGTATTGCCCTTAAACTAGGCCGAAAACGGGCCACTCTGATGATGCACTTCAAACCCGTTCCCCTCTCCCAGAAGATCCTCTTTCAGATCGCCTACATCGCCGTTTTTCGGAAGTTGCAGGAGCGTTTGGGGTTTGACCGGCTGCGGGTAGCCTATTCGGGCGCTGCACCCATATCGCCCGATGTGCTCCACTTCTTCCAATCTATCGGCGTCAATCTCATCGAAGGCTATGGACAGACTGAAGCTACCGGTGTGACCTGTGTCTCAAGAATCGGCAAGGTGAAGTTCGGAACCGTGGGACCCCCTCTCCGGGGTACTGAGGTGAAGATCGCGGATGACGGGGAGATACTGGTGAGATCTCCGGCCGTTTTCAAGGGGTATTATGGAAACCCGGAAGCCAGTGCAGAGGTCTTGAAGAATGGATGGCTTTACTCCGGTGATGTGGGAGAGTTAGACGAGGATGGCTATCTCAAGATAACAGACAGAAAAAAGGACATTATCGTCACTGCCGGCGGGAAAAACATCACTCCCCAGTACATTGAGAACCAGTTAAAAGTCAGTTCTTACGTCAATGATGCCGTCATTATCGGTGATAAGAGGAAATACATCAGCGCCCTCATTATGATTGACGAGGATAATGTGGTCAAGTATGCTCAGGATAACAAGATCCAATTTTCAACCTATAAGGATCTAACGCAAAGCCCTGAGATCTTTAGGCTCATAAGCAAAGAGGTGGAAAAGGTCAACGAGGGGTTGTCCAGGGTAGAGCAGGTAAAGAAATTCACCATCATCCCGAAGAAATTATACGAGGAAGACGGCGAGGTAACCCCCACCATGAAGGTCAAGAGAAAGGCG
>CAYPNL010000036.1:0-2720 GCA_964412045.1 uncultured Desulfobacteraceae bacterium | reverse complement strand
CTATGGCTCCAATCACACTGAGGCAATCGTTACCAATGACTACCGGAGATCTCAAGAATTCCTTGACAAAGTAGATGCATCCGTGGTGTTGGTAAATGCATCCACACGATTTAATGATGGCTTTGAGCTTGGATTAGGTGCAGAGATCGGCATCAGTACCTCTAAGGTGCATGCGTATGGGCCCATGGGCCTGAAAGAGTTGACAAGCTCAAAGTTCATCGTGTTTGGATCCGGACAGGTAAGGACGTGAAGGTAGGTATACTGGGAGGCACCTTTAATCCAATTCATGTAGGCCACTTAAGGGCCGCTGAGGAGATAGGTGAGGATCTGGCCCTCGAAAAGGTGTACCTCATACCCTCGGGAATGCCGCCACATAAAACGCAGGCTCCAATCGCCGATTTTTCTCATCGCCTCGAAATGGTAAGGCTGGCAAGCGCTCTCTCGCCCTTGCTCGATGTCTGGGATATCGAGGGCAAAAGAGGCGGGTTTTCCTATTCCATTGAAACACTCAAGTCGTTTCACTCCTTCTTTGGCCCAGGCCTTGAGCTTTTCTTTATCATCGGGACCGACGCCTTTCTGGAGATAAGGACATGGAAGGAGCATCAAAACCTCTTCAACTATGCATCATTTGTCGTGATTAGCAGGCCGGGGCACACAACCGAGCTGTTTGCGGCCTTTCTCGACTCCCTGGGTGTCGGCTTCCAGTGGAATCCGAAAGCGGAATGGTTCGGCCATCCCTCTGGAACGGCAGTATTGCGAAAAGATATCACGCTCATGGATATCTCGGCGAGTACCATCAGGGAAAAGGTAACAAACGGGAAGTCGATTCGCTTCTTGGTCCCGGAGGCAGTAAGGGAATACATAGAAAAGACAGGTATATACAGATCGCATGAATCCACTCGATAAGGCCCGCCTCTGCCTGAACATTATCCTGGAACGGAAGGCTGTCGACCCCGTCCTTTTCGCGGTGGGGAACCTCACCTCTATCGCCGATTACTTCCTCATTGCGAGCGGTACATCCAGCAGGCAAGTACAGGCCATTGCTCAACACCTCCAAAGGAGGATGAAGGGCGAGGGATTCACCCTCTTCGGCATAGAGGGAGAGAGGGAGGGCCATTGGGTGCTCTTGGATTACGGGGATCTCGTAGTTCACCTCTTCTACGAGCCGGTACGAGAATTCTATGATCTGGAGGGGTTGTGGATCGAGGCCCCCCGGATAGAGGTGGAGACCCATGGTGATGAAGTTCAAAGGTAAACCGCTCCTCATCGTTTTCGCGGCACTGTTCACGCTGAACCTCTCATATGCAGACCCTGTCGGCGCATCCCTGGGCCCTGATGAAGAAATCAAGCTCGGCGATCAGTTTCTTGCGCAAATACAGTCCCAGTACGAGCTCGCCGTTTATCCCTACCTCGTCCAGTATATCAATGAACTCGGTACCCATATCGGTCGTCACATTGAGGTGCCGTATTTTTCTCTCAGCTTTTACGTGGTAAACGAACACATCATCAATGCATTTGCAGCCCCTGGGGGCCATATATTCCTCTTCTCTGACATCGTACTCATGCTCGATAGCGTCGATGAGTTGGCCTGCATACTAGCACACGAACTCGGCCATGTAAGTGCCCGGCACTTGGCCGCTCGGATAGAACGATCCAAGAGGATCGGTATGGCCACGATGGCCGGCGTCCTGGCAGGAATCCTCGCCGGCGGCAAGGCAGCTGGGCCTCTGGTGACCGGCTCCATAGCCTCGGCCGCTCAGGCGGAGCTCGGCTACAGCCGTGAGGATGAGAGGCAAGCAGATCAAATAGGCTTCAAGCTTGCCGATATCTCGGGCTTTGATCCGGCAGGAATGGTAACGGTGCTCAAGAAGATCCAGAGGGAACACTGGTATGGCGGAGATGCGATTCCCTCGTATCTCCAGACACACCCGGGAGCATCAGAGAGGATGGCCAATATAGAGGCCATGCTCCAAGGCTACGAAAAGAAACTCGATTCCGACAAGGCGAAACAGCTGCGTTCCCGGTTTCCGCTCTTCCATACCATGGTAACGGCCCTGTGCATGAAATCGGCAGATGCAAAAAGGGAGTTTGTCAAAAGACTCCGTATAGATCCCAAATCCCCCCTTGCCCTTTATGGACTCGGGCTTGTCCTGGAACGAGAGGGTAAGATCACCGAGGCCATCGATTCCTTTCGCCAAGCGCTCGCCGAGCGGCCCGAGTTCATCGAGGCGATGTTCTCCATGGGAGGTGCCTATATCAACAACGGGCACTATGAAGAGTGCCTCTCCATTGTGCACAAGGCCCTCGTGCTGGCCCCTCTCGATAAGGAGATCTTATACCTCTACGCCCTGTCCCTTCAGAAGCTGGAGCACCATGACAAGGCTGCGAATATCTATGAACGGCTTACCTTTCTTCCGCCGGTCAACGACATGGTTTATTACAATCTTGGCCTGGTCTATGGGAGGCAGGGCAACCTGGCCCACGCTCACTACAACCTGGGGATCTATTATAAAAGACTCAGGAAGACAAGTGAGGCCCTCTTTCATTTCAGAAAGGCTGAGGAGCTCGCAGCAGATAAACCCGCTCTAAAAGAGAAGGTACGAAACGCCCTAAGGGATCTCGGCTAACTTCTATCGTACCGTTCATTTTCGATATTCTGCGGGAACAAGCGACTCGTAAGCAGGAGAGAAGAATATTGACACCAGTCTATTCATGTCGTA
>CAYPNL010000035.1:0-3507 GCA_964412045.1 uncultured Desulfobacteraceae bacterium | reverse complement strand
ATCATCGATGGCCGTTGCAACTATTGCCCTGGAAATGGTGCTCTTTTCATTCACGTAGGCGATGAGCAGTGCCCGGTCACACACGGCATTGATCCTCCTCGGAATGCCCTGCGAGTATTTGTAAATCCCACGAAATGCCGAGTTTGTAAACCGAGGGTCTCCTCTCCCTCCTCCCACCACCAACCGGTGTTCCACATATCCCTGGACGTCCTTGTGATCCAGTGGCCTCAATTCAAAGCGCACCGCTATCCTCTCGTTGAGTTGTTGCATCGAGGAGGAGGTGAGCAGATCCTTGAGTTCTGGTTGCCCGACAAGGACGATCTGGATCAACTTCTCCCTCTCTGTTTCCAGGTTTGAGAGCATCCTGATCTGCTCAAGCACGGTGGGGGAGAGGTTTTGAGCCTCGTCTAGCACGAGAACAGCGTTGCCTCCCTGGCTGAAGGTATGAAGCAGGAATTCGTTGATGTGGTCGATGCGCTCCTTCCTTGTGCCTGCCCCCGCACTCACATCTATGCCGAACTCCTCAATGATTGTCTCCAGAAGTTCTTGCTCTGTTATAAAGGAGTTGAAGATCAGCGCACTCTTTACCGAACTCTCCAATTGGCTCAAAAATGCCCGGCAGAGGGTAGTCTTTCCCGTGCCTATACCGCCGGTAATGACGATGAAACCCTTTCTCTCATTCACACCGTAGAGCATGTGATCAAGGGCCTCTCTGTGGTGCGGGCTCAGAAAAAGATACCGCGGATCCGGGGTCAGATTAAAGGGATTTTCTTTAAATCCGAAATATGATGTGTACATTACCTGAAGGTGTAGTTTATTGTTTGCTTCTCTCCTGCCCGCTCTATCTCTATGGAAACCTCAGAGCCCAGGGTCAGCTTTTTATACATCTGAAGTACGTCATCCGGACTCTTGATATCGTTACCGTCCAATCCCTTGACAATATCACCATTCTTTAATCCTAGTTTCTCAAAGATGGAGCCGCGCTTGATAGAGGCAATTGCTAGTCCGTCAGGCTTTCCCCCACTAAAATGAGGCCGTACCCTTGCCTGGGATAGGAGTTGGTGGACATTTGTAAGGGATTCTTCTACCTCCGAGCGATTTACCGCGATGCTTTCGCCCTGCCTGATAGGTCCTGCCGGTCTCGTCACCCCGCTCGTTCTCCTTGAGGCCGCTTCTTCTTCGATAGTCAAGATCTTATCCTGGCCCTGAACGGTGAGGATTACCTTGCCCCTTAAAATCGCCTTGACAACGGCGCTCTGAATGCTATCTCCCACCTTATAGAGGGCTTGCTTTTTTCCCTCCTTTTCCTCGATAATCGCAACGGAGTCCTCCTCGCTTCCAACACCCGTCCCCAGAAGGGTTATCTTCAGGGAGGTGGGTTCCAGGTTCTCAAGCCCCTCCTCCTTAATCTCCTGGGTAATCTGCCCCTGCTCACTGGATGCGAAGAGATTTCTTTCAACAAGCGGGCCGAAGTAGTTTATTGGTGGCTTTCCTTGCTTCATTACGGCAGGCGGGCGAGGAACAATGATGTCCGGAGTATGTTTCCCGCTGAGCTGTACCCCGATGATCGTGTAAAAAAGATCAACAGCGAGGAAGCTGATCACCGCCAGGGCTATGAGGTTAACGATAGTTTGAAGCCGTGTTGTCATCATGCATACCGTATCAGATAAACCGAATTTTGGGTTCACGGAGCGTTCCGCGGATAAGAAAGCTGAGAGTTCCCCTTTTGAGCCTCTTCTTCAGGATATTCACGATACCGGAGCTTCCTCCAGCGCTGGTAAAAAGTTCTGCGAATGGCTCCAGTTCCCCTCTCAGGTTGAGCGGGCTTCTTTCAACCTGGTCCCTCACGGTGATATCTCCAGAAAGGTTTCCCTTCAACTGGGGCCCACTGAGCTCACAGCGAGTGATAGTGATCATCCTTTTCTTGAGCACCGCATCGATCACAATCTGATTAAATGCGATAGAATCCAGCTCCAAAAGGGGTAGTAAGAGCTCAATGGCTCCGTCAACCAGTCTAAGATTAGCTCCCCCATCGCCGCTTACCAGGTTATTGGTCTTACCGCTGTAAGATAGGGTACCTGTAAGCCTTCCATGGATCCTCCTGCCTGCCAGCTCCTCTAAATAGGCATGGCCTCCAATCTGGACATCCTTTAGTTCCATCTCCGCATGAAAAGGTGCTCTCGTGTCCCTATGACTAAATTGCACCCACCCCCTTGCTTGGCCCCCGTATGCCCAACACGTGAAGCAATACTTTTGGCTGCCCTTTATGAATGACCATATCTCAGGACGCACAATAAGGCTATCCGTCGTAAAGAGCGTATGAGCAGGGGTATCTTTAAGGGAGAGCTCCGCATCTTCTATCTTCAGGCCGAGCGTGGGCCATGGCAGTACCCGGTTCATGGAGAGGGCTACCGGGATGTTCGGCCTATTTGCCGTGCTCATCACGTAGTCCTTGATGACATCTGAGGGGAAACGAAGGTACAGGAAACCGGCTGTCACCATAAGACAGTAGAATATATAGCCGAGCCATTTCTTTTTACCAGACATAGAACATCCCCTCAAAAATGGAGTATTGGAGAACCGGAGTATTGGAGAACCGGAGTATTAAATGATTGGAAAGCATCGTAGCAAATAGTCTGACCCAAAGCTCCGCATGATATAGCAGCCTGGTGTTCTTGCTCCGGGCTTCAAAATTGTTCCTCCAATTTGAGACCATTCCTCCAGTGCTCCAGTTCTCCATTTCTCCTCTTTTCATTGGAATGTCATTACCTGAAGGATAGTATCCAGGTAGCCTGATTTCCCCTTGGTCTCCTTGATTGAGATGCGTTTGACCATCACTAAGTTCTCAGGCGCCTCTATCTTGTGCAGGTAATCGACCAGTTGTGAGAGGGAGATTGCCTCAAGTTTCATCTCCACCAATGATTCTTTATATGATCCTGGCCCTGAAGAGGTTGATGGTTTCATATATTTGATATACGCCTTGACGCCGGCATCACCAGCCGCCGTTTCGAGAAATGAAAAGAGGGTAAACCCGCCTTTTCGACTGGCAAGGGCCTGGCTTACATCCTGAGAGCTTCTCCGGTATCCTTGATACTCAGAGCTGAGCTTTTTGATCTCCTTGAGCGCATCCTCTTTGACCTCGACGCCTCTCTGGAGCCTCTTCATCCTATCGGAGAGGGGAAATACCAGCAATTGCAAGAGCAGAAAAGCTCCGATAAAGACCGCCGCACCTGACACAAAATATTTTTCACGCCTTGCAAGCTTCATGACCGTATCTTACTAAGTGTTGGAATACGTGATGTTGGAGTAATGGAGTACTGGAGCAATGCATTGTACGTTTTGCATCTCTCCATTCCCCTTCGCCCTTTCCGCGATTCCCTTCTTTCAGCTTTCAACTTTGAGCTTTGAGCTTCCGATACACTGACCCCCGACCCCCGACCCCTGATCCCTTTCCCCCTTCACCGTTTCAACTTTACCTCAAACTGAACTCGTTTTTCTGATCTGTCA
>CAYPNL010000034.1:0-3040 GCA_964412045.1 uncultured Desulfobacteraceae bacterium | reverse complement strand
GTAGGCTGAAGACTGTTAGGAAATTAGGTTCAGAGGTTCAGCCGTTGAAACCTTTGAACGGTGAACGGTGAACCTTGGAACCTTCAGTCTAAACACCTTCAGGCTGACTACATGAGTAGTCACAAATAATCTTCACAGGGGGATAATCATGGCCGATCTTCTGCATGTGGGGAAAGGCATTCCACGAACGATCGAGGTAGATAAGGTAACAGGCAGGGCCAGGTATATCAATGATCTCAAGCTTCCCGGGATGCTGTACGGGAAGATTCTGTACAGCCCCTCTGCCCATGCCAGGATTACGAGGATCGATACCTCTCAAGCAGAGAGGGTTCCCGGCGTACGAGCGGTCCTTACCGGCCGGAACATTCCGGATGTGAGGGTCGGGTTTTTAAGGGATCAGTGGGTTCTGAAAGGGGATGTTGTCCGCCAGTTTCGGGATGAGGTAGCTGCCGTTGCCGCTATCAACCCGGAGATAGCAGAGGAAGCTCTGGGATTGATCGAGGTGGAGTATGAGGAATTGACCGCAGTTTTCGATCCCATTGAGGCGATGAGGGAAGGCGCTCCCCTGGTGCATGAGCTGGATGCGATGGGAAAACCCGTCAGGACCAATATCCTCCCATTGCCCTGGAAGTTCTCTGCCGGGGATATTGAACAAGGCCGAAGGGATTCGGCGTACATGGCAAAAGACAGCTTGAGCACTACCTGGGTGAATCAGTGCTGCATGGGCACGAGCGGATGCGTCGCGGAATTCGATATGAACAACAACCTCACCTTTCACAGCCAGACCAATGTCCCTTTCCTGGGCAAACAAAGGATCATGGAGTATCTTTCTTCTATCGGGGTGAAGGGGAAAAACGTGCGGGTAATCAACCCCATTGTGGGGGGGAGCTTCGGGACCAAACTGGATACGGACATCTATGAATTTATCAGCATCCTCCTTGCCTTGCGCACCAGAAAACCGGTAAAAATCCTATTTTCCCGGGAAGAGGAGTTCCGTGCCCTGCCGCCGAGACAGCCTGCGGTCTTTACCATAGAGCAGGGGTGTGACAAGGAGGGCAGGCTGACCTTCAGGAAGGCCGAGGCGATTCTGGACAATGGGGCCTATACCTCGTGGGGCGCCACCACCCCGTCGGTCATGGTAATGCCCCTGTCTTCACTCTATCGCGTGCCGAATATCAGCTTTGAGGCAACCTGCGTGTATACAAACAACATCTATTGCCAGGCGATGAGGGGCTATGGGAATCCCCAGGCCACCTTTGCCGTTGAAACCTCAATGGACTCCCTTGCCGAGGAGGCAGGCATCGATCCGGCGGAATTCAGGCTTATCAACGCCAATCAGCCTGGCGATGTCACCCCCATGAGGCTGAAGATAACCTCATGCGGCATGGAGGAGTGCATCAACTCCGTGAAGCAGAAGCTCAACTGGAGCGAAAAGAAAGGGAAGCGCACGGGCAGGGGTGTCGGCATGGGTTCCCTCATCCATGTTGCAGGGGGCGCACGGGTCTATAAATCAGACGGACATGGAATCATGGTCAAGGTAGATCAAAACGGGCATGTTGATGTGCTCGACGGCGGCACGGATCAGGGACAGGGGTCACCCACGGTCATCTCCCAGATCGTTGCGGAAGCCCTGGGATTTCGGCCTGAGGATATTTCCTTAACCCTCGGCGATACGGGGCTGTGCTTGTGGGATGCCGGAACCCATGCGAGCCGCCACACCTTCATGGCCGGCAATGCTGCGATAAGGGCCTGTGAAACGGTGAAACGGCAGATCCTGGAGCTGGCCGTTGAAAACATTCCCAAGATAGTGGCGAGCGGGTTCAAAAGAAAGAAGAAGAAGGATCCCGATTTCGTGGAACCGGAGCTTGATTATAGCCTGATCTCAAGGCCGGAAGATCTGGACATTAAGGATAGGATGATATTCCCCAAAAACGATCCCGAACATCCCTTCTTCAGGATAGAGGCAAGCCAGATTTTGCGAGACGGGCTCCATGTGGGAACAGGGGAAAGCAGGGTCGTGGTGGCAGAGGCATTCTATGATCCGCCCACCGAGATGCTGGATAGGGAACTGAAGGGAAATCTCTCATGCACCTATGCCTTTGGTACGACCGGGGTTGAGGTGGAGGTGGATGAAGAAACAGGAGAGGTGAGGATTCTCCAGCTCTTTGCTGCTCATGATGTGGGAAAGGCAATCAATCCAACCCTCGTAAATGGGCAGATCTACGGAGCCGCTTATATGGGTGTGGGATACGGCCTTACTGAGGAGATAAAACTGGAACAAGGAAGGGTGATGAACCCGAATTTCCTGGACTACAAGATGCTGACGGCAATGGATGTGATCCCTGTTGAGCCGATCGTCATAGAGCCGGGCGACGAAGACGGGCCCTATGGAGCTAAGGGAATAGGGGAGCCCGGGCTTGTCCCCACTGCTCCGGCTATTGCCAATGCCATCTACGATGCCGTTGGGGTGAGGATCACGAGCCTGCCGATCACGCCCGAGAAGGTGCTTGCAGCATTGAAAGAAAAGAAGAAGTCAACTGCTACCGGCTGAAGCCGCAGTTTGGCGGGTCTGTCTGCGTGCTGCGACGCACAAGCAGGCGGGTATTCTGCTGGAAGAAGTACTGGTGCACCCTTTTTCTGACTTTCAAAATCATTCATTTAGTTTGAGACCTTTCCTTCAACAGACCCGGGGTTTGATGGCCCACCTTTAGCGCACATCCAGGAGCATAGATCCTTTACGTATCCTTGCCTTCCCCTATCTCATCTTGAGAGACTGCCTCAGGCTCCGGGTTGCATCACTGTCGATCTTCATGCTGTCCGGTTCGATCACAGCACCGTAATGCTCCCTGGCGCCCTCGATACTCACATACCCATCGAGCACATCATCTTTCACGAATTCTCCATCGCGTTGAAGGGGATCTCCATATCCGCCCCCGCCTGCGGCATCCATGGTAACCACATCGCCGGGCCTTAGCTGGGTAAGGCCGTAAGGATTGCCCTTTTCTCCATTGACCAGGAACCGGGCCTTTGCCCCATCCTT
>CAYPNL010000033.1:0-7899 GCA_964412045.1 uncultured Desulfobacteraceae bacterium | reverse complement strand
TGTAAAATGGCCAATCAGGCGGCTATGCCCAGTCTGAATCAGATATATTCAATTTTCAAAGAACTTTTTGGGCTCCTTGGAGCCACTTTTAAAATAAATGTTTCATTTAGGTCTATGATTATGAGTATGTGCTCATAATTTTGCCTAAAATCACTTTTGACTTTTTGCGAGTCCGTCAACCTTCATTCCTAGCTTTTTCAAATACCCCTCTACAAATGCTTGAGCATCTCGTTCTTCTCCGGTCAGGCTGGGAATTTTTATCAGGGTCCCCAAGAGTTCAATAATCTTTTCCTTCTTTTCTTCAATCTTTTCTATAATTTTCGTTTTAAGCATAAGATACCTCTCCTTATCTAACTATCTTCAGACGCCCAACTACAAAATCTCAAAGGAAATTCCTCAAGCACATCTCTCTTCTCTCTTAAAGATCTTCTAGCCTTGATCCTGCTGGATCGAAATAAATAGATTGCTTTCGCCACCCTGATTTACTTACGTATTCTTTTCAGCACCTTCCGGCCTGCTGAGAGTATGATATCGATCTCTTTTTCTCCGTGTGCCAGGGAGAGGTAAAATTTGGTAGAGAGGGGGTTTAGAAAAATCCCTTGTCGAAACAGCCCGAGCTTGAAGTCCCTTTCCCGTGCCCGATCTGATTGGAATGTGCTCCGGTAGTCCACAACCTCCTCCCCGGTAAAAGACACTGCGCACAAGGGCCCGTCTCCCAGCACCTGGGCCTCTATGCCCAGCTCTGTCAGGATCGAGCGGAATCCGCTGCGGAGCTTCTCGCCCGCTGCAAACAGGCTCTGGTAAGAACCAGGTTTGCGGAGTTCTTCTAAGGTGACAAGGGCTGCAGCTGCGGTTACAGGATTCCCTCCCAGAGTACTCGCAAACCATACATATCGTTCCTGCCCGAGATGTGCCTCATTACAGAGATCAAGGATGTCTGCTCTGCCTACAACCGCCCCCACAGGATATCCACCGCCGAGGGCCTTGCCCAGTGCTGCAAGATCGGGAATCACTCCATAGTATTCCTGAGCCCCCCCGTAGCTCAGACGAAAACCGGTCATTACCTCATCGAAGACCAGGAGGATATCGTGCTTACGGGTTATATCCCTGAGTCCCTCAAGAAAACCCGCTATCGGCGTTGTGCACCGATGGAGCGGCTCCACGATCACGGCTGCAAGCTCCTGGGCATGCTCGGTGATAATCCTGCTGGTGATTTCCAGATCGTTATAGGGAGCAATCAAGATTTCGCTGCAGGATGCCCTGGTAACACCGGCAGAGGTAGGATTTGCCTCTGGGAAATCCAATAACTTCTGAGGAAAGAGACTGACCGTCCCGAATTCGTTTGCCCCGTGGTAGGCACCCTCGAACTTAACGATCTTGTCCCGTCCTGTAAATGCCCTGGCGAATTGCATAGCGTACATGGTTGCCTCTGTTCCCGATGCACAAAATCGTATTTTCTCAGCGCAAGGAACAGCACGCACAATCTCCTCAGCCAGGATCAGGGCCTGCTCAGATACGTATGAAAAATTTGAGCCCAAATCTGCCTGCTTCTTTACCGCTTCGGCGATCTTCGGGTGACCATGGCCGAGGATCACGGTTCCCCACCCCATGGTAAGGTCAATAAATTCCCTTCCCGTGGTATCGTAAACCCGTGCCCCTTTCCCGCGACTCAGTATAACAGAGAGCTCTCGAGGCAAATTATACTCTCCCAGGGAACCTCCAGGAAATACCTCCCACGATCTCCGAGCCCATTCGTTTTCCTGCTTTTTCATCATCTATTCTCCTATCCTGAAGAGGAATATAAAAGTCTAACATTCCGAGATAAATTTCACAGTTAAGAGACAAATATTTTGGTGTTACTTTTTAAATATCTACTTTATCAAACATTTAATACCAAGATAAAAAAGGTTATGAATGTAATAACAAAAGTTAATTTGACCTCTCAAAAGATTGCTGGTAAAAAATAGAATATAAATAGCAAAATTTTGAGGTCGTTGTTTTTGAAGAAAGGGATTAAACCATGGCAACGCAAGACAAATCCGAGGGTGATATCAACATTTCTCCAAGACGGAGCCAGTGGCAGGAAAAACACCTGGATGACCAAACGCTGGCCCTCCTTGAAGAAGATACGCGATACTTTCTAAAGCAGTCGCTCTCAACCCCATGCCTCAATGCAATTCGCAGTTGCGACGGCATTTACATTGAAGACCTTCAGGGAAGGCGCTACATGGACTTTCATGGAAACAATGTCCACCAGGTAGGCTTTTCCAATCCTGCAGTTATTAAGGCAATTAAAGATCAGCTCGACAGGCTCTCCTTTTGCACCAGGCGCTACACTAATAGAGTTGCTGTTGATCTGGCAAGAAAACTGGCAGAACTAGCCCCCGGCGATCTGAATAAAATCCTTCTATGCCCTGGCGGTACCATTGCTATGGGCATGGCCCTCAAGCTCGCACGGGTTGCCACGGGCCGCCATAAGACCATCTCTATGTGGGATTCCTTCCATGGTGCATCCCTGGATGCCATATCAATCGGGGGCGAGGCAATCTTTCGCCAGGATATTGGTCCGCTGCTTCCTGGAACCGAGCATGTACCCCCGCCTGATCAGTATCGATGCGTGTTTGGGTGCGCGGATCGCGGAGGCTGTGATCTAACCTGCGCGCGCTACGTAGAGTATGTCCTGGAAAAGGAGGGCGACGTTGCTGCTGTCATCGCCGAGCCGATTCGAAGCACCCCCTATATCCCCAAACGCGAGTACTGGCAGATTATCCGCCGGGCCTGTGACCGGTATGGAGCACTGCTTATTTTTGATGAAATTCCTCATGCCCTCGGCCGAACGGGCAAAATGTTCACCTGTGAGAACTACGATGTAGTACCGGATATGCTGGTAATTGGCAAAGGATTGGGTGGAGGGATCTTCCCTCTGGCCGCCCTCATAGCACGTGAGAATCTTGATGTGGCCGGTGATAAAGCCCTTGGCCATTACACCCACGAGAAGAGCCCGGTGGGGTGCGCAGCAGCACTGGCCACCATTGAATATATCCAGAAAGAAAATCTGGCAGATCATGCCCGCGATCTCGGCCAATATGCACTGAAACGTATGAAAGAAATGATGGACAGACACCCTCTCATTGGCGATGTACGCGGCTTGGGGCTTTTTTTGGGAATAGAGCTCGTTAAGGATCGGGCAACCCGCGAACGGGCTATCGACGAGGCCGAGGCAGTAATGTACGCTGCGCTCAGCAAGGGGCTAAGCTTTAAACTGACCATGGGAAACATTATCACCTTGACGCCTGCGCTCACCATCAAAAAAGAGGAAATGGATAAAGCCCTCGCCATCATTGACGAATGCCTGAGCGAGGTTGAAAAATCCTCCTGAAACACTATGCGCGCAGGCGCTCACCTCTCGGATCAACCAGGGGTGTCATTGCTACCTGTGCGGGAAGACGCTCACCAAATACCTCGACTTGAAGCTCACGGCCTTCTGTGGCGTGTTCTATGGGCAGATACAGGAGCCCTATATCCTTTCCGATGCTGTAGCCATAGGCCCCTGAGCGCACACGGTCAATGATACGGCCCTGTAAATATACTGATTCACCGCCGTAGAGATTACAACCGGCATCCATAGTGATAGCACAAAGTTTTCTCCGAACACCTTGTTCCCGTATTTTCACTAATGCATCCCGTCCGATAAAATCGCCCTTGTCGAGGTCCACACAAAAACCTAATCCCGCCTCAAAGGGATTATCCACCGGCGTGATATCACTGCTCCAGTAAAGGTATCCTTTTTCTATTCGAAGGGACTCCAGGGCCTTGTATCCAGCAGGTTGAATACCGAATTCCGCACCGGCTTCCATGATCGCATCCCAGACCTTTACAGCATGCTCCGGAGAAATGTAGAGCTCCCAGCCCAGCTCTCCTGCATAGCTGACCCGCTGGGCCCAAATATTCATACCGTTCAGATTAATACGCTGGGCAGTCATATAAGGAAATGCGTCGTTTGAGACATCGCTCGCACTCACTGCTTGAAGCACCTGCCGCGCATTGGGGCCCCACAGGCTCAGGCAGCCAAGATCCTCGGTAACATCGCGAACCTCTACAGAACCATCCCTTGGCATGTGCATTTGAATCCAACCTAGATCATTTGACACAAACGATGTACCGGAAATTATCCTGAACGTGTCCTCATCCAGCCTAGTAATGGTTACATCGCTTTCAATCCCCCCGTTATTATTGAGAAACTGCGTATAGGTAATGGTTCCCACTGGTTTATCGAGATCGTTAGCTGCCAGATTCTGCAAAAAGGCAAGGGCACCGGGGCCGGTGAGTTCAATTTTTCCAAAAGACGTCATATCTAGAACTACCGCCTGCTCACGTGCCGCCTTGTGCTCTCTACCCATCTGGTCAAAAAAGGCAGGCCGGTTCCAGCCCCAGATCTGCTGATCTGCACCGGCGCGCCGCCATGGTCTATCTTTTTGGAAATAGTTGACCCGTTCCCAACCGTTTTTTTCTCCAAAGACTGCACCCAATTCCTGCAATCGCGGATAGAAAGGACTTGTCCGTAATGGCCGACCCCATTCGTTCTCATCATGGGGATACCGGAGATGATAATAATATCTATATACCTCTCGGCAGTGCTCTACCAAGTAGTTCCGATCTCCATAGTGAGGCCCAAATCGTCTCACGTTCATTTCATGCGTATCAATGGAGGGTTCCCCTTCAATGATCCATTCACTTAGAATTTTACCAATGCCACCGCCCCCTGCAATGCCATTGATGGAACCACCAGCAGCAATATAGAAGCCATGTATGCCTGGAACCGGCCCAATGACATATTGGCCATCGGGTGTGAATGCATCAGGCCCATTTATCAGCTCCACAATTTCCGCCTCAGCCAAGAGAGGGATACGCTGCATGGCCCGTTCCATCACCGGCTCAAATAATTCCCATTCCGGATTGAGAAGCTCCTGTGTGAACTCCCAGGGCACTCCTTCAACAGACCACGCCTTTGGGTTCGATTCGAATGCACCGATAAGAAAGGCGCCGACATCCTCCCGCATATAAAATAGGTTATCCGGGTCCCGCACCACCGGAGTATCCCGAGGCAATTCATGATCTGGGATCGGCTTTGTCGTGAGGTATTGATGCATCAGTGGTACCATCGGCATTTTTATCCCTACCATCTCCCCGATCCGCGGTGCCCACTCACCTGCGGCATTCACCACGCATTCTGTTTTTATTTGACCCTGGTCTGTATTCACACGGGTAACCTCTCCTTTCGGAGAAAGTTCGATACCGGTAACCCTTACATTGGTATTAATTTCAGCACCCATCTTTTTAGCCTGCTTTGCAAGCTCAAAGGTGATAGCGCTGGGATCGATATGGCCATCGTCCGGTACATGAACTGCGCCATAAAGGCCTTCGTCAGAGAGATAGGGGCAGAGCCTTATAACCTCGCCCCGTGAAAGTATACTCGCATTAATGCCAATAGCCTTTGCCCGGCTCACATCCCGCTGAAGTGCCTTAAGGCGCTCTTTGCTGGATGCCAAGCGTAAGCTACCCACCTGGTGCCACCCAAGGGCGTCACCAGCATCTTTTTTTAATTTGTTGAAAAGATTAACGGTATAATTCATTACCTTCATAAGAGATGGTGAGGTACGGAATTGGGTAACCAGGCCAACAGAATGAAACGTTGATCCGCTTGTCAATTCTCCCTTGTCTACCAGGATAATATCAGTACACCCTCCCGCAGCCAGGTGATAAGCCACGCTTGTTCCAAAGATTCCTCCTCCAATGATAACTACTCGTGCTTGATCGCGCATTATGCATCTCCTCTATTTTCAAAACATCACGGCTTTTTACCAGCTTTTGCAATTCCCTTTATAGATCTGGTTGATTCCCTTACGAGATATTCGCTCCGGGGATTTATTTGAGTTGCTTTGTTAGCATAGGAACTATCTCGTATAAGTCACCTACAATGCCATAATCACATTTTTCAAATATAGGTGCATCTGGATCCGTATTGATGGCAACAATAATGCCTGAGGTCTTCATGCCCGCAAAATGCTGAATAGATCCTGATATGCCACATGCTATATAGAGCTTTGGGCTTACAGTCCTTCCGGTCTGCCCTACTTGCATATCATGTGGGGCATATCCAGAGTCAACCGCCGCCCTGGATGCGCCAACAGCCGCACCCATAACCTCAGCACATTCACGGAGCACGCTAAAGTTCTCAGCGCTCGCCATGGCCCGACCCCCTGATATGATAATTTCAGCCTCTGTCAAATCAACTCCTCCCGACTCAGCCTGCGTGATCTCCTCGACTATCATTCTTTCTGTACCTACTGAGGTCTGGTAGCGAAGGATTTCTGCCTCACAGGGTGCCGGCTGGGGATCAATCACATTTGGTCTGATTCCATAGATATGATACCTGCCATGAAGCCTGATTGTAGCAGTGACCTTTCCCGAAAACTGGGATTTTTTAACGGTATGCTCATCCACCTCTACTCCAGTACAGTCCATAACAAGGGGTGCATCAAGGCTGGCTGCAGCCCGTGGGAGCACATCTTTTCCTCGTTCGCTGGTAAGACCAAAAAGGGTAGTAATGCCAAAGTGACTCATGGTATCGGTGACTGCCTGAGCCCAAAGTTCAGGGTTCCAGGCAATAACCCCTTGTTTACTCCTTATATCAACAACCTTTTGAATCCCGTATTTCTGCAATTGATCCTTGTATCTCTCTGCGCTACCATCCAGGACAAATGCATGGAGTTCATGATCATCTCCGCGTACCGCGGTTATTACACCACAATTTGCCGCTTTTACCTTCCCGTTTTTTCCTTCTACAAGAATAGCAATCTTTTTCATAGAGATTTTACCTATTTATCTCGTTTTCAGAAAACATTACCTTCTCCCCTGATCACCTGCACAAGTTGCCGTACCACTTCCTCCGGTTGTCCTTTAAATATTTCACACCGGCGTTTTTCAAAAGCAGTTTCTAATTCCAGCATCTCCAGGCTGCTTGAAGGCTTTTCAAAATTTAAACTGTCTAGGTCAACCTGGTCCACCTGTTTTCTTCTGGCCTTCATGACATCTGGTATCTTGATGTATCTTGGAGTATTCAATCCCTTGCCGGCACCAACCAAACAAGGGGGGCCCATTTCTACAACTTGTCGTACCCCCGCCTCTAATTCACACTCCACAGTCACTCGCCCTCCATTCATTGAAAAAACCACTACATTATTTGCTGAAGGTATGTCCAGTGCGGCGGCAATTCTATACATCGTCTGCATTCCCTCACTGTCTATGGATTCTTTTCCGGTGAATATAATATCCGGCCTTCCATCCTGTTCAATCACTGCCGTTAAGGCCCTTGCAGTAATGATGCTGTCGGAAACATCCTTTGCCTTAATGAGTATTCCCCTATCAGCTCCCATAGCCAAAGCAGTTCTGAGGGTATTTATCGCCTCCTCCTTTCCCAGCGTCACAGCGATTACCTCGAAGGCTCCATCCTGCTCCTTGACTCTCACCGCCTCCTCAACGGCAATTTCATCGTAGGGATTTATTACATACTTCACCGACTCATCAAACCAGTTCCTTTCCCTTATGATAATATTTGCTGCTGAGTCCGGTACATGCTTTACGCACACATAAATCTTCATGGCCCATCCCCTTTGTAAACCCAGTATTTTTAACCTCTACGATTTTTCACCAAAAAAAACTTGAATAAACATTAAAAATATGAAATATATAAGTCAAATTAATAATTTTCAGGATTAGAATAACAATTGGTTATAAGCTGAGACCTTTGCATAACTAGGTGAAAATCACCATGTTTTGTCACATGAAATAAAATGCTTGAAAATGAACATCCCATATTTTCAACATGCACTTGTGGAA
>CAYPNL010000032.1:0-3522 GCA_964412045.1 uncultured Desulfobacteraceae bacterium | reverse complement strand
GTTGAGAGAAACGGCGCCCTTGAACGTGACGACATCCTCGACGATCAGTCTATCGTGATCAAGCTTAAAGGAAAGGGATTGGTGGTTATCTCCGGGTGCGGTCATGCCGGTATCATCAACACCATGCTGTATGCCCGGAAGATCACAGGTATCACGACAATACATGGCGTATTGGGCGGTTTTCATCTCCAGGGACCGGCCTTCGAGCCCATTGTAGAGCGGACGATTGCCGAATTTAAGGCAATCAAACCAAAAGTCACTGTCCCGATGCACTGCACGGGCTGGGCAGCCATCAAGAGATTTTCAGAGGAATTCCCCTCATCCTTTGTCCTCAACAGCGTTGGCACGAGGATCTCGTTTTAAGCGAGAAGTATACTCCATGAAGTACCTGATCTATCTCATACTCATAGTCTACGCGTTGAGCCCAATCGATTTGATACCCGAGTGGTTTGCAGGGCCTTTTGGCATCATTGACGACGTCATCGTCATAGGAGGCCTGTATTGGTATTTCATCTATCGGCCTGCCAAGATGAGGACACACTACCAGAGATCCTATTATAGGGAAGGTCAGGGACAAAAGGGGGAAGGATTTCAGGAGAATAGTCAAAGGACCCGAGCAGGGAAGGGCTTCTCAAAAAAGGATCCCTATGAGGTCTTGGAGATTGCCAGAGGCGCCTCCATCGATGAGATCAAGAATGCTTACAGGAAGCTGGCCAACAAGTACCATCCGGATAAGGTCAATTATTTGGGAGATGAGTTCAAGGAACTGGCGAATAAGAGATTTAAAGAGATACAGGAGGCATACCAGGAGTTGGTGCCAAAATAGGAAACCAGGCACTCTCGTGAGTGCCTGCTCCGTAAGAAGCTCACCAATTCATATTTCGGCGTACGCCGAAAGACCTTGGGTGCATCCCTGAATCGTCCTAAATGACCAATGAAGATGTGACCCTAGATCCAAAATCATAAATCACCGTTTGAGACCACTTGATCGGATAGATCAATCCTAAGAAGATATCAATACTTTTTGACTCCGGTAGATCACAAAGGCTATCATAGCCACGGCTGGTATCAATGCCAATTCAGAAAGGATACCTCTGGGATAGAACAGGATAAAGAGCGCCACGAGGAGGACTAAAAACCTTGAAGGAAGGTCATGCCTTTTATGTTCAAAAATTTTGCCGTGGATGGAAACAGCTGCTGTCAGACATCCAATCAGGAGCACGCCTATAGCGGCCAACTGTGCTAAACCAGGCTCTAACAACAAAATATCCCAATTGAAAATCGCGAATGTGAGGAAGAAAAATGGGAGAGATATTTGCAGCGTTACCATCATCGTCATCATGAAGGAGGCGCCTGAAATGCGGGAAGCAACCGCAGCCACAAGTGAGGTTGGCGGCGAATATTCGGATATTACCGCTATGAAAAATAAGAAGAAATGAGCTACCCAGGGGTTGATCCCGAATCGTGTCATGGGCGGGATGACTATCACGGCCGAGATTAGGTAACAGGCCGACGGAGGTATGCCCAGCCCTAAGAAGACCCCAATAAGGAACCCCACTCCGATAAGGGCTACGACATGGAATTCTCCGATCCCCACCATGAGGCTCATGAGCTTAATCATCCACCCGCTAACCACGAACAGGTTTATCATCACCCCGAGCATGGCAAGCAAGAGAATGAGCGGTGCTGTAACCTCGGAAAACGCCTCGAAGGATCGGCGCAAACACCTTCCCCATTCCTTGATCTTATCAGTGATCGTCCCGGTGTAGAGATACATGCGCATTAGAGAGGCGATGATAAAAAAACCGATCGCAATGTCAAGCGCGGCCCTTGATGCATCATACCAAAGCACCCCCATGAGATAGATCAAAACCCCGATGAAGAAGAAGAACATCACCGTGTTTATCACATCCACTTTGGTGACTTTTTCGATAATGGAAACCAGCGCTGCATCAGAGCCGCTCTTTCCTCCCCGTATGAAGCGCGTTGTAAAGAGGTACACCGATACTGCTATGATGCCATAGAAGATGAGTGCCGGCGCATATCCTCGTGCTATAACCTCGAAATAACTCACGCCCAAAAAATCAGCCATGAGGAAACCGGCTATTGCCATAACCGGCGGCATGAGCAAGCCTCCTAACGAGGCAGAAGCTTCCACAGAACCAGCATAAAGAGGGGGGAACCCTGCTTTTTTCATCAGCGGTATCGTGTACTGCCCGGTTATGGCTGCATTCGCTGCTCCCGATCCACTACAGGTAGAGATAGCCATGGAAGTAACCACCGCCGTTTGCGGTATGAGCCTTGTGTGTTTACCAAGTATCCCGACAAAAGTTCTGACAATAGATTCCTGAACGCCAAAGCCCTGTGCAATGCCCAAAAACATGAAAAAGGCCGCGATAACGCCTACCCCGATTTGCGCATATGTTCCAAAGAGGCCCAATGAGATCTCAACGGAAGAAGAGGTTATTACCCTCATCCAGGAGACTCCGGGATGGCCGAATATACCCGGAAAAATCCACCCGTATACGGAATAAAACATGAGAAACAGGATGAGATAAAGGAGTATAATATGCTCCCGTCTGGTATATTCAAGCACGAGACCAAGCATCATCACTGCGACGATTTTATCAGGGGTGTTAAAAAAACCAGCCCTTAGATAAGTGAGGGCTTCATACTCCACTCTCATGTAGATGAGGGAAAAGATGCACATAGCTATGTACAGTCCGGCTATGGCAATATTGAGTGTAAGTCCAAGACGCGGGTAGAGCAGTTCTCCGGAGGCAAGAGAATTTACTACATACATCACGTATGCTATGGGGACTACCGTTACGGCGAGGAGCATGGTTCCTCCTAAGCCGGTGGTAAAATAATGGAGCGAAAAGACTAAGTATGCGATAGTTGCTAAAAGAGAGCAGGGGGCTATGAATTTCCGCATTTCAGCCAGTGAATACGCTCCATCTTGCACGGAATCCTTTTCCATCTTTTCTCCTACGAACGGTGTTGCTTAAAAAGAGTGGGCTCACCCCTTATTGGAGTCCTCCAAGGGTGAGCCCCCAATAATAAATCCCTAATCTTCATGTTCCTCAAGAGGCTTATTGCCCTTTATTTCATCGCCTCTTTCGCTTCCTCGATCGTCTTTTCGGTAGCTATCTTCCATGATGAATCCCATAGCCCCTTTTCCTTCAGGTATTTCGCCAATCCAGGATGTACCGGAACCTCGGGTATGCTCCTTATCCCCAGGACTTGGAAACCGGCGAAGTCTTTGGAGAGCGGTCCAAAACCAGACTCCAGCTTGGCCAGAGCTCCTGCCGACTCTTCAAGTACGTTGAGCATTCTATACGCAGCCTCTTCCGGAAAATCGAGCCCGAGGCCCTGACCGAAGTAAAAGGGAACGCCATAGAGTTCATCCACTCCCAGGTCTCTGGTATACGCCTTCTTCATGTCAATCGTAACCGGAGTAAAACCCGCTGCTGTTAGTTTCTTGATTTGCTCCGGGGTGGGGTTCACTCCCTGAAGAGGGGT
>CAYPNL010000031.1:0-2299 GCA_964412045.1 uncultured Desulfobacteraceae bacterium | reverse complement strand
CAGATAAAACTGGGAATCAGCAGCTGCCTGCTGGGTGAGAAGGTTCGGTACGACGGCGGGCACAAGCTGGATCGGTTTCTGACCGATACCCTCGGCCAGTACGTGCATTATGTCCCTGTCTGTCCTGAGGTTGAATGCGGGTTCGGTATCCCCCGCGAGGCCTTCCGACTCGTGGGTGATCCGGAATCGCCGCGTCTTGTCACCTCCCGTACCCGCCAGGACTACACGGAGAGGATGGTGGAGTGGGCCCGGAAGAGGGTCATCGAGCTTGAAAAGGAGCGGCTGTGCGGGTTTATTTTCAAAAGCGATTCCCCCAGCAGCGGCATGGAACGGGTAAAGGTTTACAGCGATAAAGGAATGCCCGTGAAGAGAGGGCGGGGAGTCTTTGCTCGTCTCTTTATGGATTACTTTCCGCTTCTTCCTGTCGAAGAAGAAGGCCGCCTCCATGATCCCGGATTACGCGAGAACTTTATCGAGCGGATCTTTGCCTTAAGGCGCTGGCGCGAGGTCCTTTCAAAAGGCCGTACAATGGCAGATCTGGTGGAGTTTCATACCCGCCATAAGCTTCTCATTTTCTCCCACAGCGAGACGCACCACAGAGCTATGGGAAAACTGGCGGCAGCCGGCAGGCAGATGCCCCTCAAAGAACTGTATGAGCGATATGAGGCCCTTCTGATGGAGGCCTTGCGGCTGAAAACTACCCCTAAAAAGAACAGCAATGTCCTCATGCACATGATGGGATATTTCAAGAAACAGCTAACCTCAACTGAAAAGCAGGAACTTCTCGAAATCATACGCCGGTATCGGGACGGCTATATCCCCCTTATCGTGCCGATTACCCTCGTCAACCACTATGTGCGAAAGTACAACCAGGACTATCTGAGCGGGCAAACGTATCTGCACCCTCATCCTATAGAGCTTAAACTTCGAAACCATGTGTAAGGAGCATCTATGGGCGATGCGCGAATGCCGGCAGAGGACCTTTGTTTCTCAGAACCCTCTGCTGCTCCAGCGGCGCCTCGCTCCATGAACCACGATCGTCCTATAAATCCCTGTGCGCATGGTTTGAAGCGGCCTCCCGGCACCTCTTTATTGGGGTATGATGGAAAAAAAGACACCCCCAGGGCGATACACCAGGCAGTTTCAAAGAGCTGAATTATTACGATGCCTGGTATTTTTCAAACCCGACGTTGAGACGATGGGGAAACCGTGTCGGCCGGAGAGGATTTCTGTGAACAGAGGTTGAGATTCGAGGAAATGCTTCGAAATAGATGACTTTTCGTGGGGATTTCTAGTTGACCAGGGTTAAAGGTCACAAACAATACAGATGCGTCTAATACTATACAACTATGACAATGTATAGAAATTACACAGTAAAAGCTATTCAATACGGAATTGTTGAGTCTAAATTTATACATTCGACTCCTCAACTATTCATGCTGGTCTGCATGGTATGTATATGTGCCTTCCATGGGTGACGCATAGCGAATCCCTGTAAGGCGTTCTTGCTCTGATCTTCTCGGTATAGCTTTCCAGCTCCAAACTCAACGCACGCTGCCTCTGGCATCAAAATTGCGTTACTGATACTACACTTGTACTGAGGCGCTTTGAAACTATCCTGGTAATTTTAGCTCATATCTTTTCCGGAAACGCAAACAAGAAGGAAGCATGAAGAGACAACAATTTTGAACGTTCAAGGAGGCATTATGAAAAACGACGATTCTAAATTCACAACAACCGATGCCGGGATTCCCGTTTCCAGCAACGAGTACTCCCTCACCGTGGGACCCGACGGACCAATCTTGCTCCAGGATCACTACCTTATGGAGCAGATGGCCACCTTCAACCGGGAGATGATTCCGGACCGCCAGCCCCACGCCAAGGGTTCCGGGGCCTTCGGCTCCTTCGAGGTAACCCAAGACGTCAGCGCCTACACCAAGGCTGCGGTGTTCCAGCCTGGGACGAAGACCGACGTGCTGGCCAGGTTCTCCACGGTGGCCGGCGAAGGCGGCAGTCCCGACACCTGGCGGGACGTGCGCGGCTTTGCGCTCAAATTCTACACCACCGAGGGCAACTACGACATGGTGGGGAACAACACGCCGGTGTTCTTCGTGCGTGACCCCATGAAGTTCCAGCATTTCATCCACTCCCAGAAGCGCCGGGCTGAAAGCGGCCTGCGGGACAACGACATGCAGTGGGACTTCTGGACCCTGTCGCCCGAGTCGGCTCATCAGGTCACCATCCTGATGAGCGATCGCGGAGTCCCCAGGAGCTACCGGCACATGAACGGCTATACGAG
>CAYPNL010000030.1:0-5287 GCA_964412045.1 uncultured Desulfobacteraceae bacterium | reverse complement strand
GCGAGGAAACAGGAGAATCGGCTGCTCCTGGATGCAGATGTGCCTCGAATCTATTTTGGCTCCGGGTCTGAGGCGAATATCTGGTTAGAGACCGAGATGGATGAGTTCGTGAGTGTCAAAGACGGAAAAACAACGGTGCGAGTGCCGAGGTTTACAGAACTACGAGGCACCACAGCCCTGCTTAGCCGTGCGGCTCGGCTGTGCGATAAACTGGAGCACCTGGATTTTTTTATCAGGCCTTTGAATATACAGGATCCGGAGATTACCCCTGAGAATCAAGACGTCAATAAGTTCTTCGCGAGCCTGCACAACACCACGAAACACGTACAGGCCGGGCTCACCACATTGGAAAGCCTGGGAGACGTGGTGCGAATGGCGGAGCTCATTGCTGGCGGGCCTGAGGAGCTTAGGGAAAATCCCCTTATATCATTCATAACCTGCGTGTTCAAGAGCCCGCTCCAGGTCGTTGACGATACCGCCGAGAAGGTATTTGCAATCGTTGAGGCAGGGCTCCCCTTGGTTATCTCCTCCTCCCCCCAGGGAGGCTCCTCAGCCCCGATTCAGGAAGCGGGAATGGTGGCACAGATCAATGCAGAGATCCTGGCGGGTATCGCGCTGGTCCAGTTGATCAAAGAAGGAGCTCCTGTCCTCTATGGAAGTGTTCCGGTTCGGGCGCGCTTGGATGATCTCTATGATTTCTATGGGTGTCCGGAGTTTAACCAGTACAATATGGACTGCGTGCAATTGGCCCGCTTCTATAAGATTCCCTGTTATTCCACAGCAGGGGTCGGGGATGCCAAGGTGCCGGGCATGCAGGCTGTCTTTGAGAAGCTCTTTACCCACCTTTATATGGCCATGAGCGGTGCGCAGTACATACACTATGCCCTGGGGCTCCTGGATCGGACCAACAGCTTCAGTCCCCTCCAGGCCGTGCTCGATAACGAGCAGATCGGCAAGATCAAACACTGCCTGAGAGAGCCCAAGATAGCGCCGCCCGTGCTCGAGGAAATGCTCAGGATGGTGAAAAAGGTCATGGATTCACCGTACCGCTTATTCACGCGGCATGTCAGAAAGGCCTTGCACGCGGGAGAGGTGTCGGGTCCCTATCGGTTCGAGAGCAAGGGCATGGAGGATAGAGTCCTTGAGAAGGCCCTGGATTACCTGGCAGAATTAGAGGCGCTGCCATCACCTCAGTTGGAGCAGGCTACCGTGGAGCGGATCTTTCAGGAGATCCCGGGTCTCCTGCCAGGAATAGAAAGGCCTCCCCACGAGGGATACTGATTGTGCGTCTTAAATATTTTACAACTTATTGAAATAATAACATTATTCGTAACACTTTAGCCTTTTGAAACTACCTGGTGCATGGGCATGGGGGTGTCTTTTTTCCCATCATACCCCAATAAAGACAACTCAGGAGGCCGCTTCAAACGAGCGCACACGGACAAAGTCCCTAGAAGACAATGAGCAGGTGCTTGTGCGCATGGTTTGAAGCGGCACGCTGATGCCTCCTGTTAGAGGGTATGATGGGAAAAAAGACACCCCCATGCCCGTGGGTTTCACCAACGGCACCTCTTGTGCCTCGAGCAAAGGCCGGGATTCGTTTTCAAAAGGCTAACGTGTTACCATTATTCTACAATTTTGCTGTTGCAATGTTCTCATTGTGAGCGGAACGAACATAGTTCGATGGAAACCTCAGAGAGGAGGATACGCCATGGAGGAAAAGGAGATTCTGGAGAAGATTTCATTCAACGTGATACAAGGCCGAGTCGAAGCTGAAGACGAGGGATTCGATGGAGGGCTGGAAGGGCAAACCGCATCCACTGAGCTCGTGGAGGAGGCCCTTACCCAGGGGATTGACCCCAAGTCCATTGTGATAAACGGCCTCACCAAGGCCATGGCGGTGGTAGGGGAGAAATTTGAGAGAGAGGAATATCTTATTCCGGACATGCTTGCCTCGGCAGAGTGTGTAGGCGCTGCTATGGATATCCTGAGCCCTCACTTGATTCAGGCGGGCGTTGAGAACAAAGGGAAGTTCATTATCTGCACTGTAGCAGGAGATCTCCACGACATCGGAAAGAACATCGTTGCGATCATGCTGAAAGGCGCGGGATATGAGGTCATTGATTTGGGAAACGATGTAACGACCGATACAATTGCCGAGACCGTGAGAGAGAGCCGGGCCCCGTTTTTAGGGCTTTCAGCCCTGTTGACCACCACCATGAGGGTGATGAAGGAGGTGCTTGCAAGGCTTGAGCAGGAGGGTCTTCGAGATAAGGTTACCGTTTTCATCGGCGGCGCACCCACATCAAAGGGCTTCGCAGATGAGATAGGGGCAGATGTTTATTGTAAAGACGCATTCCAGGCAATCGATGTATTAAAGGGAATGGAATCGAGTGCATGATATGCATCCAGCCACCAGGACACAAAGGCACGAAGAGAGAATATAGATTTGTAACCATATACATTGCGGTACAAATTATAGGCTCACACGTGTGGATATATATGCTCGTAGGGCCAGATCTGTTCTAGAAAATGTATTCTTCGTGCCTTCGTGCCCTGGTGGCTAACCTACTAACTTGGAGAAGCTAATATTATGGCTGAAAAGAGGGCATATTCACAGGCAGCTGATACAGGGAAATATGACAAGATAACAGGGCTTCTGGGCAAATACGATAACGTACGAAGGTTCTGGGAGGATCAGCTTACGGGTGTCTTTCTGCGTCGCGCTTTAAACGACCTGGTAGATGAAAAGAGAAGACGGCTTGAACGCATCCGAATCCTCGATTTGGGCTGCGGAAGCGGTGATGGCTATGATCTCATTATGGGCGTAACCACCAAGGATCCTGGCCTCTATGACTATATTACCGCGGCCCTTACCGACGACATGCTCAAGGAATATGTAGGGGTGGAAATTAACCCCGATTTGCTCCGTCAGGCCGAGGAGTGCTATGGGAGTGATCCCAAGATGAGGTTCGTAGAAGGCGATCTCACCCATGGGCTTCCCCCTGAGATAAAAGAGGACCAGCCCTTTGATTTCTACTTTAATTCCTATGGGACATTATCACATTTTACCAACGAGCAGTGCGTCAAGATCATAGCGGATGTGTGCAGGCACGCACCAAAGTATGCACTTTTCATGGGAGACTGGCTGGGACGTTTTTCCTATGAATGGCAGGATCTCTGGCACCACCCGGCAGACCAGGAATACTTTATGGACTACCGCATCTCCTACCTATACCCTGAAGAGGAGCGGGACACGATAGATGCAGCCTCTTTCCCGTTGAAACTAGCTTCCCGGGACGAGATCGTGAATATCGTGGGTAGGGCCTCTCAGGAGACAGGGGTAGAGATTAAGCCCCTACTGTTTTTTGACCGTTCCATCTTCGTAGGGCGGCATCTGGAAACGGGCGACTATAACAAAAACTGCCCCAAGCTGCGAGGACCCGTAAATTCCCTTTTTGAAAGCTACCTGCGTACCGATCTGGAAAGCCTTCTGGTGGATTACGTGCCCAGACAAGGCTTTGATCACCTCAACAATTTTTTCGAGATGTTCTTCATGTCCTCTAATGCCTTGGTAAAGCACACGATACGCCTACTCGGCGAGTACGATTGTGAGGAAGGCCGGTTGAGGAACGTTCCGGAGATACTGCCGTATTATCCTCTGCCCCTCAAGGAGGCGATGGAGACCATGCAGAAGGTTATTGAGGGGGTAGGATGGTTAAAATGGGGGGACGTACGGGCCAACCTGATCGAGTCGGTTCTCGGCTTTTCCCTGCGAAAGCTGGAGATGGAGCTTGCGCCGGGTACTGGTATGGGCCACGGGCTTGTGGGCATCTTCGAGATAAAGAAATAGCTGGGAGTGAAGGATGAGCGGTTTCGTGGCTGCCTGTGGTGAGCCGAGGCTTGACGAGCTGCAGAGGATGTTTGCAAAGATCCGCCATCGCGGTCCTCATGCATCCGGCATATGGAACAAAAACCGGGTCATGATGGCCCAGAACTACCTGCGGGCAGATATCGGGGGGTATCAGGTGCAGCTGGATGAGGTTCCTGTAGGAAAACCCGGCGACGGCACATTACGAATCTGCTACGACGGTCAGATAGGCGTACGGCCACAGACAGACCAGGCCGGCGGCCTTAAAGGTAGGCCTTTTGAGGAGGAAAGGCTCTTGCTGCGCCTCTATGAGCTACACGGAAGCTCCATGGTACAGTATCTGGATGACGCCATTTTCGCCTTCGTCATATCAGATGGGGAGAAGATCTTCGCTGCCAGGGATCTGTTGGGGATCAAAACACTTTTTTTCGGCTGGAAGGACCATACCCTGTATCTGGCGAGCGAGCTTAAAAGCCTCATGGAGGTGACCGATGATGTTTATGAATTTCCTCCGGGGCATACTATGGACAGCACCGGTCGGCTGAGCGTATACGCGGAGTTGCCTGCCGCACCGCCGGAAACGCTCCATAGGGACCAGGGTAAGATGATCGAGGATATCAGGGACATCATCCAGGGGAGCATTCGTAGCAGAGTGAACTTTAGGGAGCCGACTGCAGGCCTTTTGAGCGGAGGGATGGATAGTAGTGTGATCTCATTCCTGGCTGGCGAGCTTCACAAGGAAAGATTTGGGGGGGATGCACGGTTGACGACCTTTGCGATCGGCGTGGGCGAGAGCAGCGATATCCAGAATGCCCGGATTATTGCCCGGCACATCAACTCAGATCACCGTGAGTTGATGGTGGATCTCGATCAGGTTCTGGAAGTACTGCCCGATGTTATCTATTACCTGGAGTCATTCGATCCGTCGCTGGTCCGTAGTTCGGCATCCAATTTTCTGATCTCAAGGCATGCCAAGCAGCAGGGCTACGACGTGCTTCTCTCAGGCGAGGGGGGAGATGAGATATTCTGCGGGTATCTCTATCTCAAAGATTGTGCACCCGAAGAATTATTTAGCCGGCAGATGGAGTGTTTGGGATTTCTGCACAATAACGCATCTCTGCGGCTGGACCGCATGAACCAGTGCCATTCGGTGCGGGTGGTGGCGCCTCTTATATCAGGAGAGCTTTTTCGTTACGCACTTGCCATACCTCCAGAATATAAGCAGAAGCGCGAGGGAGACGAGAAGATCGAGAAATGGATTTTCAGGAAGGCCTTCGAACCTTTCTTGCCCAGCAGCATTACCTGGCGGCTGAAGCAGGAATTCTCACAGGGATCCGGTTTGGCTGATTTGCTTCCCGCTCATTTTGAAACTATCATCACCGATGAGGATCTGGTAGAGGCACAAAAAGAATATCC
>CAYPNL010000029.1:0-30228 GCA_964412045.1 uncultured Desulfobacteraceae bacterium | reverse complement strand
CCTGTCAATCAAAAAGCCGGAACCGATTTGTCCCCGACCCATATCGTTAGCTGCATCTCGCCATAGACCTCAGGATTGGCAGTAAGCTCTTCTCTCAGGTAGGTCGGGTTGGCTAATCGGTCAACCGAGGAGAGGCTTAAAAGGCCACATGAGGGACATTCATGAAAGCGTGCCCTGATACATCAGGGCACACGCGGTACGAGAACCAATGATGTATGAACCGATGGCCCGGATTTGCACGAAAGATATGCTACTGTCCCTCGTAGAATGCAGAGGCAAGTTTCGTCGTTGAAAAAATAACGGCGCAGGTAACGTAAATCATGTTTCTGAATGTAACTGAAAGCTGGTTATACTCTTTTTGAAAATAGGCCATGTCCAATCTATTCGTTTTTAAATCCTTTGATGAAAAAACCGAGGCATAGCGAGGTTCGTGGCCCATATCCATGAACGGTATATATCCGAAGACATCATCTTTTTCAAGAGTCATAAACAACAGGGGGCCTTTCTGCGTCTGCCCAATCACGTATGCCTTGCCTTCAGCTATAAGAAACCCATCCTTCTCTGAACTTCCCTTCTCAACAACCACCTCGCTATCTTTGGGAAGGCCGGTAGTTTTACCTTTATTCGTGAACAATTCACAGGCCCTTTCCGTAATATTCCCGAGCCTTCTGTCAAGGCTAAGAAGGAACACCCTGAAATCAGCTGAGAGGGATGAGAATTCTCGGTACAGGAGCTCGGTGTCCAGCAAGCCCAGCTGAACATCTCCCAAAGCAGTTACGGTGGCTGTTCTGATATACTTCAAAAATGTTAAGGCGGTAAAAGTCCCGAGAAAACAACCCCTTCCGAGATGGGCGATGGTCAGAGGGCCATTTGATGTTTCCCTGCTGATAGTTACTGAACCTTTTAATACAACCCAGATCCATTTTCCATGGCCACCCTGGCTGACTATCTTCTCTCCATCTCGGTAGAGTTCCTCATTCAGTACATAGGCATAGTCCACCAAAGGCCCTTCAATGATCCTCTTTTTTTCAATCCCTGATTTACTGATCTCTGCACGTGCCACCTCATCAAAGGAGGGAGGTCCTACCTTTTTAATCAACCCGTCATCAATCATCCTCATGGCATCGAGCACGATCTCCATCCTGCTGCTGTTGATCACCCGTCCTGTGTGGACTGCTTGTTCCTGAAATTCGAACGCCCCTTCTACCCATCCAAACAGGGCGTAAACAGCCTCTAGGCCGCTTTGTGGACCGATCGTAGCGTTTATCGGATCTCCTTTGAGGAAATAGATGAGACCGGATTCCGGAGTGTGTTGACTCGTGATCTGCAATATCCCGGTGCTATTGTTCCCGCCGAGTATCTGAAAGACATCCGCGAGGTTGATAAAAGCCAAGCTGCCTGCAAGCACCGCTCTATCATCCATGATAATCCCTTACTGCGTCCATTTCAGTTCTTTCTGGAGATGCCGCAACGTGAGAATGATACATGTCTTCAGGGTACCCCCTACACCCTTTCCCTTCATTGCGCTCGCCTCAAAGCTAGGGACCTTGAGCCGGCTATTGAGCTCCTGCTCCATGAGTTCTATGGGCATGATGGGAATGCCCTCGCCCCCGAGATCTCGCTTGTTATACTGTATGACCAGAGGAATAGTGAATATATTCATGTTTTGTTCTGCGAGGTTTTGCTCTAAATCTTTCAATGATACTATGTTTTCTTTCCGCCGAATCTCAAGGGAATCTGCTACAAAGACCACGCCGTCCGCATTCTTGAGAACCAATTTTCTCGTTGAACTGTATTTCGCTTGGCCTGGCACGGTGTAAAGCTGAACCTTGACGTCACAACCCCTGATCTTGCCCAGGCCTATGGGCAGAAAATCAAAGAAGAGGGTACGATCTCCCTTAGTATTTATCGAGACCATATCGCTGTTCGTGTATTTTTTCCCCGCCTTGAAGATGTATTCTAAATTGGTGGTCTTTCCGCTCCGCCCTGGGCCATAGTATACGATCTTGCATTCAATGACCCTATCTTTTACATTGAAAATCGCCATATATGACCTACGATAGCCTGGACCAAAGCCCTTCATGTATGCTACGGTTCGAAACGTTTCATCTCGTTTAGCTTCCCTATTACACCTCAAACCGAGGTGCTTTTTCGAACCAATGGCTATCCAACCTCTATGCTGATATCCAGTGAATAGTCTCCCTTCCTTCGACCGGATGATATTTTTTTCATGCCGGAGACAACTCCCCTTCCCTTGAACACTGCTAGAGAGGAAAAGCACTCTATATCAGGGAGTTGAAGCCCGAGTCTGAAGGCATCCACGACATCCTTCTGCTTAGCCTCAAGAACGGTGCTGATCGTATTGCCGGACTGAAAGCTGACCTCGAATTCCGTTCTTTCGCCCTTGCGGGGGCCATTCGCCAATGGCACGGCAAAGGAGGATATATCGATAATGCCCTCTTCATTTTTTTGTTCGCTCTCTTCGGCTGGGGACTGACCGCTCACCTGCGGTAGATCCACCTGAATGCCCCGCTTAGCTAACGTATCCCTGAGAATCGACCTTAAGTATCTCAGCTCCTTGAGGGAGAACGTCTCCTGAGACAACCATTGTGTGAACTGAGCAACAGCGGCATCCGCAGAAGCAAGGTGCAGGTGGCACATAAGCGCGTTCTTGGCAGCTACGAGAGGTATAATTCCTTCCTGTATCAGCCCTTGAAATGCTTTTATGGCCTCATCATATTGCCCAAGTTTAGCCAGGGCAATCGCTCCTTCCATTGCAGCCGTGTCTTCGTTTTCTGAAAAAGAAAAGATTCGCCTGATGAGCTCGTGTATCTCTTGAGACAGCTCGGGCATTTCCGGAGCACTCTCAATCTCATCCAGAAGCCCTTCCACGGTTCGGATCTTGCCTTGAACGGCGTCTATGAGTTTTTTATCCTTAGAATATTGTTTATGGCCCTGGAGGAATGTGAGGATCTCTTCATATTTTTCTTTTGATTCTTCCAGGAGACTCTGCTTCCGATACAGTTCCGCTTCTCGTATCAGTGACTTTATGTGTTCTTTATCGGTCATTGTCCCCCTCAGCACATAGCTTTTGGGTTTTGTAACATACGCTCTACCTTATAGCACAGGCTCTTGGCCTTTGAAAAGGATGCAATATTGCCTCAGATGTAGTCGCTTCTCCTCATTCATCTCCCTGAAGGTAATTCCGGATGTGAAACCCCCATCTTCACGTTTCGTCGAATGGGCAATCCTGCCCTTGAATTCTATCAGTTCATCCTCCAGGGCTATAGTCAGGGTCACCACGTGGTGAGGATCAAGGGGAACATGTGTTTCCAGCAAGATTCCGCCTTCACTGACATCCAAGGTCCTTCCCATCCCTTGCATGATACCGTGATCATTTTGATCTCGAACCACGTAAGCTATCAAATTAGAGGACGGGATCCTCGTGTCCTTTCTTTTGCTATCTATGGTCATGCCGGCTCCTGCACCAGAACATATCTAAAAAGACTGTATCAAAAATTCACCCCCTATTTTTAGTATAAGCCCAGAGGCTGCCAAGGTCAAGAGAGATAGGACCCCGCAAAAAGGATTATATCATCAAAGAAGTAATCTCCAGTAACGTTTATCTATATCTCGTGCACAATGTATGTCTAAAAGCGTTAGTAATGGCCTGGTAAACAGTCCCCATTGGTGTTATTAGAAGTGACCTGGACGCCATCCTCTCGGGACGGTGCGGGGCTAACCGCCTCTATAAAGTACGATCTTACTATGTGTGTCAAGTCTTTTACTGCTTTATCGGATAACGGTTAGGGTAACAAAGCCCGTATCGGCAACGGTTATACGGTAAGATAACCAATAAAGAGACGAATGATGTTGCCCTGGCCCAGAGCTGGCAAGCAAGGATTGGACTCAGAAACACCGATACGAGTATAGGTGCGAATCAGGGTTATACATACAAGAAACTATCCTTTAAGCATGGAGATGTCTTTTTTCTATCATGCCCTTGAACACAGGCAGCAGCTTGCCCCTTGACACGGAAGAATCAATTTGTCTATTTTTAGCGTTCAATTTGGCAGTGCATCCATCACCAGGGATACAAGGAAGGATAGGCGAAAGAGATGATCCAGGTCGAAGGCCTGACAAAATACTACGGTGATCTCTGCGCAGTAGACCATATCAGCCTTGAGATCCGCACCGGAGAGATCTTGGGGCTCCTGGGGCCGAACGGCGCCGGAAAAACGACCGTACTGCGCATGCTGACCGGATATCTGCGCCCGACCGAGGGCACGATCCGGGTCAAGGACTACGCCGTTGATGAGAAGCCCATCGAGATCAAAAGACTCATGGGGTACCTGCCGGAGTCCGCTCCCCTGTACCGCGACATGCTCGTCTACGATTACCTGGGCTATGTTGCGGACATCCGGGGGATCGAGGCCGAGAGAAAATTCGCGAGGATTCGCACCATGGCCGACCTCTGCGGCCTTAACGAGGTCATACACCAGCCGATCGGCGAGCTCTCCAAGGGCTACAATCAGAGGGTGGGCCTTGCCCATGCTATGATGGACGATCCTGAGATACTCATCCTGGATGAACCGACTTCGGGGCTGGACCCCAACCAGATAGTCGAGATACGGGAGATCATCAGGGGAATCGGCAAGGAGAAAACCATTATTATCTCCACCCATATCCTCAGCGAGGCAGAGGCGACCTGCGATCGTGTTGTTATCATCAACCGGGGAAAGATTGTAGCAGACGGCAGCACCGAGACCCTCGGGCAAGCCACGAGTCAAGGGAATCTAATTACGGTAGCACTCAGAAATGCGGATATCGAGTCCGTGAAACGGGAACTCCATCCCATCCAGGGCATCAAGGAGATCGAGCTCCTTGAAGAACAGGCCGATGCCCTGGAGGTGAGGATTGCCTGCCGGCGCCCGGAGGATCTTCGGGCCGAGATCTACCAAAGGATAAAGGAGACGGACTGGGTACTGCTCGAATTTCACCAGCAGACCAGATCCCTTGAGACCATATTTAGAAGCCTTACCAAGGAGACCTGAGGTGCGACAGGTAAGCCGTATCTTCAAAAAGGAATTGGGGGCCTATTTCGTATCCCCCATCGCGTATATCGTGATATCGATCTTCCTGCTAGTAACGGGCTGGTTCTTTTTCAGCGCCTTCTTTCTCTTTAACCAGGCAAACCTCAGGGGCTTTTTCGGGCTCCTGCCCATCACTCTTTCGTTTCTGGTCCCGGCCATCACCATGAGGCTCTTTTCTGAGGAGCTGAACACAGGCTCCTACGAGATCCTCCTGACCTTGCCGGTAACCCCGGTCGAGGTGATCCTCGGCAAATTCCTGGCAAGCGGTGCCTTCATCGCTGCCATGCTCGTGCCGACGCTTTTCTACCCGATCAGTGTTTCCTTTCTCGGCAGGCTGGATTGGGGGCCGGTGGCAGGCGGATACATAGGCGCCCTTTTCCTGGGCGCCGCCTTTTCCGGCATAGGGCTTTTTGTGTCTTCCTTGACCCGAAACCAGATCATAGCCTTTATCACCGGCATGGCGCTCTGTTTCGGCCTCACCCTGATCGACAAGATGCTCTTTTTCCTTCCCCGGTCGTGGCTTGGATTCCTCCAGTACCTGGGAGCGGACTTTCACTTTCAGAACATCTCAAAGGGCATCATCGATTCCCGGGACATCGTGTACTTTCTCAGCGTGATTTTTATTGCCCTCTATGGAACCTACCTGGTCATAGAGGAGAGACGGTGAGGGAGACGGCAATGGGCCTACGATCGAGATCGGGAACCTACATGAGATTTTTAAGCTATGTGCTCGTCATCGTCCTTATCAATATAGCGGGAACGACACTGTTCTTCAGGTTGGACCTGACCGAGGATGGGATCTACTCGATCTCCGGTGCCAGTAAGAGCGTGGTGTCGACGCTTTCCGAGCCCCTCACCATCAATGTATTTTTTACCAGGAACCTGCCTGCCCCCCACAACAATACGGAACGATACCTCCACGACCTCCTTAAGGAGTACTCGGTTTACGCCAATCGGTATTTCAACTACCGCTTTTATGATGTAAGCCCGGAGCAAGGGGATATCAGCAAGGAAGCAAAGGAAAACCAGGAGCTGGCGAGGAACTACGGGATCTATCCGGTTCAGATTCGGGCAATCCAGAAAGACGAGGTCACCTTTCAGAAGGCTTACATGGGGCTCGTGTTGATTCATGGCGACCTCATTGAAAGGATTCCCACCATCACCACCACTGAAGGCCTGGAATATGCCTTGACCATGGCTATTCAGAAACTGCGCAACAAGATAAGCGCCTTGCTGGGCCTGCCTGAGAAAATCAAGCTTACCCTGTTTCTCTCCTCCTCTCTGAAGGTCGTGGCGCCCTATATGCAGTTGGGTGATCTCTCAGGGCTTCCTGAGAAGATCGGAAAGATCGCTGAGATGGTGAGCGCGAAGAACTACGGAAAGCTGAAGTTCTCCTACATTGACCCTTCCACGGATATGAGCCTTGATGAGGCGCTGACGAGGCACAACCTGCTCAGCCTCAAGTGGCCTGAGCTTTCAGGCGGCAAGGTTCCGGCCGGCCAAGGCGTCGTCGGGCTCGTGATGGAATATGGGGATAGGGTGCGCGAGATACCTGTGATCCGCGTCACGCGGGTTCCCTTTATAGGGACTCACTACGAGCTCGCGGACATGAAGAGGATGGAGGAGACCATCAACGAGAATATCGAATCCCTCATAGAGATCAACGAGGATATCGGCTGCCTTGCCGACCATGGCGCCCTGAAGCTCTCAGAGGGAACACCCATTGATCCCGCTGGGAGAGGAGACAGCCTTTCCACCTTTCGACATCTCCTCTCCCAGGGTTACACCATACGGAACGTCGAGCTGAAGGACCGCGCCATCCCCGATAGCATCAATTGCCTTGTCCTGGCGCGGCCGACTGAGAAATTTTCAGACTATGACCTGTTTCAAATCGATCAGTTCCTGATGCGGGGAAAACACCTGGCTCTCTTTCTGGATATGTTCAACGAGCTTCTCCCCTCGGAGGACCGCGCGGGATTATCCGGGGAAGTTCAGTATGTCCCGATCAAAACAGGGCTTGAGAAGTTGTTGGAACATTATGGAATCGGCATAAGGGATTCCTATGTCCTGGACGAGCATTGTTACAAACAGCAGCTCTCAAGCAGGTATGGAGGCGGCGAGAGGCCCCTCTATTTCATCCCGGTGATAAAGAATGAGTCTATCAACAAGGACCTGAGCTTCATGAAGAAGATCAAGGGATTGATTACCATGAAGATCTCCCCCTTGGAGCCCGACCCCGAGCGAATCGCAGGCAACGGCCTGAAGGCGCACCAGTTGTTTGCCTCATCAGAGAGATCGTGGGAGACGGGCGGAAGGATCAACCTCAACCCCCTGTTTACACGCCCTCCAAAGGAGGAAGAAAAGCTGAAAAGCTTCCCCTTGGCCTATCTCCTTGAGGGAGAGTTCCCGAGTTACTTCGCAGGCAAGCCCTTGCCCGAGAAGCAATCATCGAAAGAGGGGGGTGAAGAAGGAGAGGGGAAGCACGGATCGGATGAGAACCCCGCTGTTGATCTATCGAAGATTGAGAGCGCTGGAAAGATCATCGCCAAGGGTAAGCCGGGAAAGATAGTGCTTATCGCATCCTCTGAGATGCTCAAGGATACCATGCTGGATGAGCAGGGCAAAAGCCCCAATGCTATGTTTATCCTGAATGCGATGGATTACCTGAACAATCGGGCGGGAATTGCCGAGCTCAGAAGCAAGGAGCAGGGGTTCAATCCCCTGATCGAGGTGAGGGGCGCCGCCAAGACCTTTGTCAAATCCTTTAATATAGCCGGCCTTCCTGTACTGGTGATTCTATCTGGACTCATGGTCTGGTTTTTCAGGCACTCCCGAAAGAAACGCATACACATGATGTTCCAGAAATAGGAACCTATTCAAAAGTGCCGGTAGTTACTTTCTTAATAAGTTCGGGCTCAGTCTAGGATTTGCATGAAGATAAAAAAGGAATATATGATCCTGCTTGCAGTCATTTTGGCACTATTCCTGTATCTTTCCCTGCGCACATCAGACAGGCTCGGCTATGAACTCCCGAGGCTCCCGGTTGTTGCAAAGACGGATATCTCAAAGATCGAGATCACCAAGAAGGAAGCCGCTGTTATACTCAATAAGGGGAATGGCGACTGGACTATAGGGCCCCAGGAATATCAGGCGGATGCCGACAAGGTTGCAACCATGCTGGGCATTATCGAAAATCTCACCCTCACAGCCATGGTATCGGAGTCGCGTGATTTCAGCCGCTACCAGCTCGATGATGAACATAAGATCGGGGTGAAGGCCTGGAGCGGTGAGAAACGTATGAGGGAGTTTGACATTGGGAAGGCAGCGCCCTCCTATCGGCACACCTTTGTTCGGCTGAAAGGAAACGATTGTGTATATCACGCCCGGGAGAATTTCAGGCATACCTTCGACCTCGGGCTGGAGGATCTGAGGAACAAGCAGGTCCCTTATGAAGGCCCCTGAAGAGATCCTGAAGGAAACGGAGGACAAGAAAAACCAAAGCCCTCCCCTTCATGTGAGACTATTACTCCAGTGCTCCATCGCTCCGCGACTCCCCTGTTCTAAGCCCATCCGCCCGCCTTTAGTAAGCCCCAAAACAAGGCTATGTCCTCCGTACTGCATTCTTTACAATCCCCAAGGCACTACATCATTGGGATAGGTGACCGTAAATTGTATCGTGATCTCCCCCTTTTCCCCTGGATCGAGATCGTAGCTCCAGAGCATAACCCCTTCCCTGTCAAGATAATTTTTCTCCGTGGGTTCGGGCTCCATGGTAAGATCCTTTACCTCTATCCGGTCGGTTCTGGACACAGGAATGCTGTCCAGGAGCTTGAGCACGATGGAGCGACTCTTGAGATTCTCCACTGAGATCTTATAGGCCAGCTCTCGCACGATGGTGTCTCGTTTGATCTTCCCGAAATAGGTTTCCTTGATCTTATCCCTCACCTTCTCCCGCCTCGCCTTCACCTCTCTGTCAGCACCAAGGCTCACTTGAAAGGCCTCTCCCGCCTTTTTCTCACTGAGGTGGGTCTTGCCGATATACCGCCCGCCGAAGTACACGTTCAACGGGCCGCTCAACAACTCCTTATCCGGTGTGGCCTTGCACACCAGAAACGTCAGGGCACTGAGCCTCGGGACAGCATAGTAGTAAAATTCTCCGTTGATTCTCCTGTTGAACAGGGGCAGCATCGTTTCCTTATCCCTCGACTCAATATCGATAGGCTGAGGGATCCTGTATTCGAAAGAGAGCGGCAGCTCCACCCTCTCTGCCGTGGCGAAGGCCGCCTCTTCCTGCGGCCCTCCAAGGGATGCCTCTCCCTCAAGAACCTCCATAGCAGCCTTTTCCTTGTCCAGACGGGCTGCCTTTGCCCGTATCCCGGCCGGAGGCCGCGGCATATCGAGGGTCCAACTCGAAAGAGAGGGAAGCCCCACACCGCTCAGAGGAATCACGTTTGAGATGGAAAGGGCTACCTGGTTCCAGTCTTCCCCTGTCTTCTGAAGGATCTTCGAGAACATGGTCAAATCGAGCTCTAAAAGCGTCATGGGCACCGAAACCTTATAGAGCGGTTCCCATCTGGCATTCTTTACAAGATAATCCGCTTCGATCCGGGCTTTTTGCTCTTTCACAGCATGAAAGACTATCTCAATGACCTTCTTGGCCTTATTCCCGGAACTCCTAAGTGCCTGCAATTCCCTTTCCAAAAGCTCAATCTTCTCTGTGGCCTCCTTCATTGAGACATCGAGGGACTGCTTTTCTGCGCTGATCTCCTGCAAATTGGAACCTAAGAACTCCAGGGCTTTGGCCAAATCTTGCATGTTGGGAAAGGTCGTCTTTATCTCCTGCGGGATCTGGACCTTCGAGAAATCGATCAGTGATTCTAAAAATGACTCCTTCTTTTCAAGCACCTTTCTTTGATCGGAAATCTGCCCCTTGGCCCTCCTCAGCTCTTCGATCTTCTTGATCAGGTCCTTTACCTTCTGTTGGGCTTCCTCCTGGAGGGGGATCTCCTTGAACTGTACGCTGAGGATCTCTCCGGCCCCAAAAACCTTTGCCGTTACCGAATCTCTATCAATGCCGAAGGCCTCGATCTCAATGAGAAGTTCATTGAGACCTTTTTGAACCGAGACAACAGCCTCCCTTTTTACCAGGGCCTGTCCGGAAAAAAGTGTGACCTCTTTGATCTGTGACAGCGCCGTCTGCTCAGCATGTGCATAGGGCAGGATAGCAACTGATGCAAGCACGATGAAACCCCAGAACCTTTTCATGATTCCTCCTTTTCGACTCCTAACATGACGGAACCCCTTGAAAGCGCCTCATCTTTTAGACCGTAGTTGGATGCTCCCTCCTCCATTCTTATAGGTGGTAATCCCCGCATCCGGATCAAGCGCCTTGATGTCAGTGTACTTTTTGGCCATTTTAAAGACAAAGGAATCCACATCCTCTGCTTCCTGATGAGCAATCCGCTTGTAGAGATCATAGAATGTATTTTTCACACATGCTCCGATAAAGGTCGCCGCTGCTCTGGACAGAAAGTCTTTCTGGGCCTCGGCCGGCCCTCCTTTCGATGCATAGAGAAGCTCGCTGTGCATAGCATCGAAATAAATCTTCAAACCATCAATGCCTCCGGTGAACTCCTTTTCGATCTTGTCCTTCATCCGGTTCAGACGATCCTCGAATACCTCAGGTTTTACTTCGCCCTGGAGTTGGTTCTTGACAGATTCAACAGCATGCCGATAGATATCGTGAAAATCTGCATACCTGCCTTTAAGCACCGCCCTGGTGCTGAGCAGTATCTCCTGCACCTCTCTACTGCCCGAATTTTTTTGAGGTGCTGCATTGGGGCTTTCACTTTGCTCACGGTATATCTCGAGCTCTCTTCTCACCCTGCCCACAAGGTCGTGGAGGGTGGGCTTATTGGTGATTCGGGGATCGAGATACTCGATGATCTTTTCAATACGGAAAATATTGTAGGGGATATCGGTATCGAAGGGGAGAATCCCTATGACGCTCTTACAGGAATTTAACGCCTGCCTGACTTCCCGGTTGCCCGGTTCTGGCCTCCCGGTCTGGGGATCAAGAGTACGTATATAGTCTACCGCTGTCTCCAGGAAGACCTTAAGGTCACCATCACCAGGTATCAGCTCTTTTATCGCCATTTTATCTGTTTTTCTGCGCTTTTTTCAATGGGGGAGTATAGGGGCAACAAGGTTTTTCTGTCAAGATAAAAGGCCGCCCGCATTCATGCACACAAAGCCCAACAGCCTTATCTCTCTGCTTCCGTTATTCCCTTTTTCATGCAATCGGCTGTCACAGGAAAAGCAAAGGCCAGAGGCTCACAGGAGTTTGTCTTGCATTTGCTCCTCAAAAGGGGAAATTAGTACGGCTTGATAAATCTCCCGGCTTCAATCAATTTTTCCAACACGAGCCGCCATGGCGCCGGCGATATGCCGGACCATCTGACAGTATACCCCCTCGAGGATATCCGGAGGGATTAAATAGTCTGTATTATCGCTATAAAAGGAGTCGACCATTTCTCGAGCCGTTGACTCGATATTGCCCGTTCGGCTGTAGATATCCTCTACCGAGGTGCGAAACTCTCGAGCGTTCCTGATGGTGTCGACAACAAGGGTTTTGGCCTCTTCCCCGACCATGTAGCCGTAGTGATCGGCACAGGCGTAATCCACATCCAGATCCTTGAGCTTTTCCAGACTTCGCTGGTATGCAGTGAAATTGGAGTTGCCCGAGGCAATGAGCGTCTCTTTATAGGGAATCCCGGCGCTGTCCGATGCAAGCAGGACCTTAAACTTCGGCACATAGGCTGAAAGAGCACATGAGGAATGGCCCGGCGTTTCAAGGATATGTACCTCAAGGTCCCCCAGATCAAGAGAATCCCCTTCATAAACCTTTGTTCCTACAATCTCTTCTCGCCAGTCCAGGTCATAGGTGCTGTAGGCTTGCTCCCTTCCCATATGACGGGCTACGGCACGGCTGAATTCATTGATGGTATTGACGGACTTCGGCGTTTCCAGGATTTCCCAGGCCCGCTCTGAGGCATAGATCTTCAAATCCGGATGCCGGCGTTTAAAAAAGGGTATGATGCCCACGTGATCGAAGTGGGAGTGGAGTATCAAAAGGCTTTTGAGCCGCATCTCGTTGATATGGAATTCCTGAAACTGACGGAGCAGGTCCGGCACCAAATATGCCATGCCTCCGCTGACAATCATTGAATCCTTGTTCCCTTCAAGGAGATATACGCATGACTCCTCACTACCTAAAAACCATAACCCGTCTCGAATCTTGCCCGGCTTTCGTACTCGCATATTCCTTCCTTTCCAACGGATCTCCTGATGAAATCCTTTTTCAAACCCAGCAACCACATACGGCATCACCGTGCTTCAGCTCTTTACCGAGCGGTAAGGATTGCCCATTCGGTAACGGAGGATAAGGGAAAGAATCCCTTGTGTCAAGCCTATCCTATAATGACTGCGGGGCAGAAGCTATTTCTCCTGGGAGTGACGTCCTTGTCGTAAGGCTGCCCCTCCACTTCGGATGGAAAGGGTAGGACCTCTCATCCTCTGTTTTCCCTTCCCCAATGCCGCTGGATATCCTATTATGGTCAAATAATGGACAAAAAGAGGATCATAGGGGCAAGCCCCTCAAGGAGAATCCAAATATTGAAAGGAGGTTAACACCATGGGCAAATACCTAACATGCATCACTCTCGGTATCGCGCTTTTCGTATTCCTTCTCTTTTCCCCTCTGAGTGTGGATGCGCAGTTCGGGTTTCAGCAGCAACCGGTAATGCAGCAATCGCATCAAGCCGTTTTGTCCGCTGCACAAGGGAGGTTCGCCTTCGGCCAGGTATCAGAATCCAGTGAGGACAAGTTTATGCTGGATACCTTCACAGGCAGGCTTTGGCGGCTTGGGAAAAGAACGGACATCGGGCTGTGTCTCACGCCGGTTCCCTACCGCAGCGATGATGGAGAATGCTCCCCGCTGCCTGAGCCTATATCTGATAAGGAATCCGGGAAAGCGAAGCGTTAACTTAAATCCCCCTCGATCCCCTTTTACAAAAGGGGGCTATGAGGTTGCAGCCCCCCTTTTTCGAAAAGGGTTGCAAGGTGGCATTGCCTTTTCCATAGACATCATCAATCTTTTCCTGCAGCTCAATGGTCAGCCGGATTGCCTTTGCAGTCTTCATAGAACGGTTGATCTCATCAAGGGAGAGTTTTCGCTTTTTTCTGTCCTTGAGATACTTCTCCATCACCTGATAGGCCCCGATCCTTCAATGAGCTTCTTAAGCGCAGGATAGAAGCTTTCTTCTCTAAAATTGCTTGCGGTGTAAATTTGATGAACTCGTAAAAAGTCTGAAATCTGTCTCTTCAGTCATTCTGGCGAAAGCCAGAATCAAGTAAATTCAATGTGTTATGGATGCCGGATACATAGAGCTCAGGTGCAAGAATCTGAATCAGCCTTTCCTGATTTTTCGGTTTGCATTTTTGGGAAAGCATGGGTACAAAAGAGCCCGCAACTCCTCAATAGTTGAATACGATGCACAGAACCCAAAAATCAACAGCCTCACAGACACAGGCCGGATGATGATTTCAGGTCGAGCCTCTGGTATCGCCTGGCAAGGGTCCTGGCAGAGGGCTGCAAGGAAACGGCGCACTCAATGAAAAATAGATTCACAGATCGAAATATTTTTTATACAATGAATCACTGCCGTTTTTTGAGCCTTTGTCTCTCATGAAAAAGACAGGTCATGAAAAATTATCGTATTTGTGAGCTTCTCATCAATGGATGATTCCCAGGAAAAAATCTATTACCCCTATGTGCTTAATGATAAGCCGGGATTCTTCTTGAGTTGGTTGTTATACCAGCTTTTCAAAAAGGTGCACCTTAATGACGACGCAAAAGAAGGCCTAAGGCAATTGCACAAAAAAGGAACGATCGTGTATGCGATCAAGTACAGGGCGAAGTTAGATTACCTGCTCTATCACTATAATTTCCGCAGAAATCGACTGCCCTATCCTCAGATAGCATTTGACCTCAACGTGTCGACCCTACTCCCCATTACCTTATTCGTGAAGGTCATCGCCTCGAGGGTCTCCTACTTCATGAAGCACCGGAGTCTTCCGAGCCCCTATGAATCAGGATTCTACAAAAATGCTATTCTTGGGGGTACCACCTCTCTGATCTTCCTCGTTGATCCAAAAGGATTCACAAGGCAATTCGTCCATGCAGAAAAGGACCACTTACAGTTTCTCCTGGAAACACAAAAAGATATGGATCGCTCCATCTACATTGTTCCGCAACTCATCCTCTATAAAAAGACCCCTGAAAGGGATTACACAAGCCTGTCAAACGCATTTTTCGGGTACAAGGACAATCCGGGCATCGTGAGAAAGATTGCTTTGTTCCTCAGACATTACCCCCGGGCCTTTATCGATTTCGGCCAGGCCTTGGATGTAAAGGCCTACCTCGAAGCACAGTCATCCACGAGGTCCTTGTCTGATATTGCATCTGAAATGAGGGACAAGCTCATAGACAGCATTGACATGCAGAAAAGGATCATCCTAGGCCCCATCATGAAATCTAGACAGCAGCACAAGGAATTGGTCCTCACGGATAATCACGTCACACAGAGAATCGAACTCATGGCCTCCGGAGATGAGAAAAAGCGGAAGCAACTGAGAAAAAAGTCCGAAAAATACTTTGAGGAGATTGCCGCTGACTATAATATGACCTACATTCAGTCCTTTATTACGGCTTTGAGCTGGTTCTGGAAAAAGATCTACGAAGGGGTGGATATTAATATGGATGGACTTGCAGAAGTCAGGGAATGGGCCCGAAAGGGCCCATTGATCTATATTCCTTCCCATAAAAGCCACATCGATTACCTGATCCTCAACTATGTGCTTCTCGGCTACCACATGCACGTCCCCAGGATCGCTGCCGGAGCCAACCTGGCCTTTTGGCCTATGGGCCATATATTCAGAAACTGCGGGGCCTTCTTCATCCGCCGTTCCTTCAAAGGAGAAAAGCTCTATCTCGATGTCTTTAACAGGTACATCAAGGCACTCCTCGAAGAAGGACACCCTATCGAGTTCTTTATTGAGGGTGGCCGCAGCAGAAACGGCAAAGTAACTTCTCCGAAAACAGGCTTCCTCTCCATCCTTCTTCATGCCTATCGCGGAGGATCCTGCGATGATTTGATATTTGTTCCTGTCTCTATAGTCTATGATAGGATCATGGAGGAAAAATACTATCTGAGGGAGATTGCTGGTGCACGCAAGGAAAAGGAAAACTTCTGGCAGATCTTACGAGCCAGACGACTTCTAAAGAGAAAATATGGCAAGATCTATCTTCGATTTGCTCATCCCATCTCATTAAAGGAATACCTGGCTCAAAAGGGCCCATCGATTAAAAATACTCCCGCTAGCCTGGCTCTTCATATCGTCAACTCCATCAATTCTGTCACCCTTGTGACACCCCTTTCTCTGGTTGCCACTGCTATCTTGGCCAATCACCGCAGGGGATTCCACCTCTCAGAGCTTACCGAAACAGTGGATATTCTTGTGAAATTCCTTCAGGCGTATGACGTCCCTCTGGCCGCTACCTTTGCCGATCAAAGCAATTTTGTGAATGAAACCCTATCGGTCTTGATCGGCCTAAAGATAGTCGATTTTCTGGGTGATGAACAGGGTGAGGAGGAGACCTTTTACTATGTAGATGAAGACAAGAAAATGGAACTCGAATACTATAAAAACAGCATTATCCATTTTCTCAATCCTCACTTTCTTGTGGCCGTATCCCTGCTCGCCGGCAGTCAGGAAGTAAAGGACCAGGAACAAATAGTCTCTGACTACGCTTTTTTGAAAAACCTCTTCAAAAATGAGTTTGTTTTTGATGATAAGCAAGATCTCCAAGAAAGTGTCAACACGGCTATCAACTATTTCCTGGACTCAAACTTCCTGACAAGATCTCACGAATCCGATAGCGGATACACAATCACCAAACTTGGTTTTGATAAGCTGCCCATCTGGGCGAGCCTTGCAAAAACCTTCCTTGAGTCATACTGGATCGCCATGAAATCGATAAGCCAACAAAAAAATGTGATGATGAAAACTGAGGATCTCTTGAAGAATATGGATTACCTCGGAAAGCGGTTTCATAAACTGGGCGTTATCGATCATATCGGCGCCCTCTCACAGCTTACCTTCAGGAATGCCATGACCTTTATCAATCAAGAAATACGGGATATCCAGAAAAAAGAGGAAGAGCATGGTCCGCTTGTCCTCGAAAGGCTTGTCCAGCTCGGCCAGAGAATATATGATCTCTCTCATTACGGGGCGTGAAAGGCTCATAATTGTAATGCACATATATATCCGGCTACCAAAGCTTCACCTTAAAGCGACAACGAATGCATGGGCTAACACATGAGCTGGGTTGCTTTAGTCATTCGGCTTAGGGCGTAAGGCTCATGGTGCAAGGCCTTATGCCTTGTGCCTTTAGCCTGTTCCCATACCTCAAACTCGAACAGAGGCAATACATACACATGAAACTCACGCCGATCTTTGATCCCAAAGAAACGAGAAGGGCCATGAGGGTTGCCGCGTTCATGTCGGGCTCGGGAACCAATATAATCCGTTGCATCGAAAGGCAGCGGGCATTAGAACAAGAGCCCGGTGGTTGCCCTTTTCGGTTGGTTTTTCTCTTTAGCGACCGCTCCGACGGGAAATCCGGTGGGGAACAGATTGCCCGAGATGCGGGAATTCCTTACATTAGCTACGATATCCGGAGATTCCACGAGCTCAAGGGGTTGAAGAGAACCACCTCAACCCCTGAGGGCATGGCTGCCAGGAAAGAATATGACGCCACTGCCTCTCGCCTGGTTGATGCCTTCCGTATAGATCTCATTGTGCTCGCGGGATACATGAGCTATCTGACATTACACAGGTGTGTCAACGTGCATCCAGCAGATCTCTCTATACTCACCTCCGACGGAAAAAGGCGATATGTCGGCGATCATGCAGTAGAAGACGCGATAGCAAGTGGGGAAACATCCTTGCGTTCATCGACTATCTGGACGGATGAGGGTGTGGATACCGGACCCCTTCTCATGGTGTCTGATCCCCTACCCATAGAATTGCCTTCACCGCTACCGGATCTCCTAAAAGACAGGCTCACCTTTCGAAAGGTGGTCGAGGAACACCAAAACCGGCTCAAGGAGATAGGCGATTGGAACATTTTCCCCCTCACCATAGAGATGATTGCCAGAGGGAGATTTTCCCTTGACAAACACGGCAATGTATACGTAGATGGACAGCCATTCCCCCAAGGCTATCGACTGAGCCAGTAGCAATCTGATAAAAGTCTGAACCTGGGTACTCAATGCCCCACGATACACATGAGATTGCATTAAGCATCTCCGATCTTTCCCTCTCCTTCGGTGGATTGCTGGCCCTGAACCGTATCAATCTCAATATACGTGATGGCGAAATACTTGCTGTTATCGGCCCTAATGGTGCTGGGATGAGGTGGCTCTCGTAACTGCCTTGCTCATATGCTATGCATGACGTCCTTGATACACACGAACATCACGCCTATCGGGAAGCATTCAAGGCCTTCCTCTTCCGGGAGATACTCCCTTTTTACGATCAATGGGAAAAACAGGGTGTTGTCCCTCGAAGTGCATGGAAGAGCATGGGGGAGGAGGGATACCTCTGCCCCTGGGTTGAGAAGGAGTACGGGGGTGCAGGGCTCGGCCTTGAATACTCCTTTGTTATCACGGAGGAGATGGCCTATGCCGGGGTCCACGGCCTTATGGCCGGACTTCACAGCGACATAGTGGCCCCTTATATACACAGTTTCGGAACTGATGCGCAGAAGTCACAATGGCTCCCCGGGTGCGTGTCCGGTGATAGTATCCTTGCCGTAGCAATGACCGAGCCGGATGCGGGCTCTGATCTCTCTTCCATCAGGACAACTGCCGTGAGGCAGGCAGACACCTATATCATCAATGGTGAGAAGATATATATCTCAAACGCTATGCTCGCCGACCTGGTCGTGGTTGCCTGCAAGACACAACAGGGGTCCGGTTCCCCCCATAAGGAGATAAGCCTCATATGCGTGGAAGCGGGCTCACCCGGATTCTCCAGGGGGAGAAACCTTGAGAAAACCGGTTGGCACAGCCAGGATACCGGTGAACTCATATTCAGAGACTGTGAGGTCCCGGTAGCCAACCTTTTAGGAGAAGAAGGAAAAGGCTTTTACTACATGATGGAGAAACTCCAGCAGGAGAGACTGGTAAGCGCTATCATGTCCCAGGCATCAGCCGAGGCAGTCCTTCAGATGACCCTTGAGTTCCTTTCACAGTACAAGGGTCTCCGTGAAGCACAAAATGAACGCTCAATGAGCCAGACCATGATCGTCGAGATGGCCACCGACGTGGAGATCGGCCGCACCTTTCTGAACAGCCTCATCAGGGATCACCTTGGTGGCGAGGATGTGATCAAAAAGGTGTCTATGGCCAAATGGTGGACAGCGGAGATGGCCAACAGGGTGGCCTCCCTTTGTCTGGACCTCTACCGTGATTATGGCTACCTTGAGGACTACAAGATCGGGAAATTCTTCAGGGATGTGAGGGCCCACCCCATCTATGCGGGAACAAATGAGATCATGAAGAGGATCATCGCCAAGGTATTGGGGCTTTGATGGACTTTCAGCTCACCACGGAACAAAAGGATATCCAAACAGCAGCCAAGGAATTCGCCCTTGGCGAGTTCGATCCGGATCGTGCGATGGAGTATGATGCAAACCAGCAGTTTCCTGTGAGCATCTGGAAAAAGGCCTGCGAACTCGGATTCCTCGGCGCCCGATTTCCCGAAGAAGCGGGAGGGCAAGGATGCGGGATGGTGGAGCATTCCCTGATCATCGAATCCTTCTGCAGGCAGGATTCGGGCATGGGCACGGCATTGGCCTTGGCTGGGTTCGGATCTGAAATGATCCTGAGACATGGCAGAGAGGATCAAAAATCCGTGATCCTGCCCCTGGTCGCACAGGGTCAGGGCATTGTCACCGCCGCGCTCTTAGAGGAGGGCCCCGCCTTCTCATCGAGCGAGACAGCGGCACGAGCAGCCAACCATGGATACGTGATCAATGGAGTAAAGTGCTTCGTTACCCTTGGAGCTATGGCCCGCTACATGATCGTAGCATGCCGGAGCGGCTCTGATGCCCCTCATGCACAGACGAATTTCCTTCTTGAATCTTCACGAGAGGGCATCTCGATATCGGGCATGGGAGATAAGGTGGGTATGAGAATGATCCCGGTTGACCGGGTAACCTTTGACGGGGTGATAGTTTCTGAAGAGACCATCGTTGGCCGGGACCAAGGTGGAGACGAGCAGCTGCGGGATTTTTTCACCGAGGTGAGGATTGAAACCGGTGCCATGGGCATGGGGATTGCCCAAGGCGCATGGGATAGGGCCGTGGCGTATAGCAAGAAGCGGGGGCAGTTCGGGAAGGCAATCGTGAGTTTCGGCGCCATACGAAACAAACTCGCGGATACGTATGTGGACATTGAGATGGCACGGCTCATCACCTACAAGGCTGCATGGTCATTTGACAGGGGCAGGCCTGATACTCGGGAAACCCTCATGGCCAGGATGTCCGCCACAAGGGCTGCGTACCGGGCTGCCTATGAAGCCGTTCAGATATTCGGAGGATATGGGTATATGACGGAAGCTCATATCGAGCGCTTTTACCGGGATGCAAAGGCCCTCGAGCTGCTGATAGAGCAGGCCCCCATTCAAAGGGCCTTGCTCGCGGATCAGCTATTGGAAGAGGCACAATAAATATCTGCATAGCTGAAGATGTTATTTATTTATCAACCTTATTATTATCAATGGGGGATGATATTCAAATGGGCTTAAGGCGCAAGGCATAGGGCATAAGGCCATGCACCATGCGCCTTGGGCCGTGCGCCTCTCTATATGACAAATTCGAACACCAAAAAAATATCCAGAGTTACAAAGGGGAAATCTAATGCCTGAAACATATGTAATCGTGAGCGCCAAACGCAGTCCCTTTGGCAGATACCTCGGATCCCTTTCGGATACTGAGCCGCTTGATGTGGCAGTCCATACGGCAAAGGCTGCCCTCACCGCACCAGGATTTGACATTACTGATGAGATAGATCAGATCTTCGTTGGGAACTGCATTTCCAGCTCCTTTGAATCGGGTTCCGTGAGCGGGAGGCAGATAGGGCTGAAGTTGGGCAGAGACGTGTTCACCACCACCCTCGACACGGCATGTTGCTCACCCCTCACCGGGCTTCGCATGGCCCTGTGGGGGATGCGCCTGGGGGAACTTGAATCAGCCCTGATTATCGGAGTGGAATCTATGAGCCGGGTCCCCCACTTCAGTCGGGAATTGAGAAATGGCGTGAGGATCGGGGAGGTAAGGCTTCCTGATCCGATCTACCCTATCACCTACCCGGGCTACAACCCGGTATCGGTGGATGCCTCGGATGGGGCGGAGAAGTACGGCATCTCCAAGCGCATGCTCGATACATTCGCGCTCGGCTCACACCTGAAATGGGCAGATGCCATGAAATCCGGGAAATTCGAGGATGAAATCGTGCCCATCAAGGTCAAGAAGGGAAGGAGCGAGTATACCTTCTCGGAAGACGAGATGCCGAGGCCCGACACAAGCTTGGCGCTGATCGAGAGGCTTCCCCTTGTATTCGGCTCAAAAACGACCACTGCCGGAAATGCACCGGGACTCAACGACGGCGCCTCTGCAATGGTAGCCATGAGCCAAAAGAAGGCGAAATCTCTGGGTCTGCCAATCCTCGGGACGATCATCGATCAGGCCGGTGAAACCGATATGCCTTATGGTATCTCCTGGATTCCCGCCATGAGCATCAAGAAGGTCCTGGACAGAAGCGGCATGAATATCGACGAAATGGACCTTATTGAGATCAATGAGGCCTTTGCAGCCATGCCCCTCGTAAGCACCAAGATCCTGGCAGGGGGAGATGAGAAAAGGTGGTATGAGCTCATTGCAAAGACCAATGTCAACGGCGGCGCCGTGGCCATCGGTCATCCGGTGGGAGCATCGGGCCTTAGAATCGCCATGACCTTGACCTATGAGTTGAGAAGGCGTGGGGGAGGGCTCGGGGTGGCCGCCATATGCGGCGGCCTCACCCAGGGGGAGGCCATCATTATCCGGGTTCCCTGAGAGGCCCCGCCCAAGAGAGCATAGAAATGTTGGAGTAATGGAGTACAGCTTTCTTAGAGGAGATACAACAAAGGGAGATACGAACGTGGATCAGATCAAATACAGGATTGAACGCGACAAAAAGATTGCCATCTTTGAAATCGACACACCCGGGCCTGTCAACACCATAGGGCAGCAGTTCATTGCCGATCTGGGAAAGGCTGCGGAGCAGGCTCGGTGCGACAGCGTCAAGGGCGTGATTCTTCGCTCTTTGAAGGACAAGAGCTTCCTGGACGGGGCAAACCTCATGGAGATCACCAAAGACCAGTCCGTTACTGACCTCAATCACCTCGTGCTCAAATTCCATGAAGCCCTCGAGGCACTGGCAAAGAGCCCTTTTCCGGTAGTTGCCCTCCTTTTCAATCAAACAGCCCTAGGAGGAGGTTTCGAGACGCTGCTGTGGAGTTGTGACCATATATTCGCCGCACCAGGATCAAAGATGGGGCTTCCCGAGGTCACTGTCGGGCTCTTTCCCGCCGGAGGCGGCCCTGAAACCCTCAGGAGAATCCTTGGGCTCAAGGCTGCCATGGATATCGTCCTGGAGGGGAAGATATTGCCTGCCGAGTTCTACGCTCGCTCTGGCATCGTCACGATAGGTCACCCCGATGAACTCCTTGCCGAGGCCCGGAAATGGATAGAGGCTCATCAAAATATCGTAAACAGGAACTACGATCAAAGATGGAACATGCCTGAGCCCTTGAGCAAAGAGGAGCAGATGGAACTCGTGAAAAAGGCCCGGGCTCGCTATACCGTATGCCCGCAGAGGCCGTACCTCAAGGCTGCTGTTGATGTCATCGAGGAGGGGCTTGGCTTGCCCTTTGATGAAGCGGTCCGAAACCAGGTACGCCGCTTCGCCCCCCTGATCGCAGAGCCCACGGTGAAAAATAAGATTGACCTGTTCTTCGCTGTTACGAGCCTTGCCCCAAACCTAGCTCGCATCGACCGCAAAAAGGCTATCCCTGCCCCACAAATCGCCGTTATCGGAGCCGGTTTGATGGGACAGGGAGTGGCTCAGGTTTGTGCCGATAACGGCATCGGGGTCATGCTCATAGACGTTGACAAGGCAGCCGCTCAGGAGGCTGTGGAGAAAATCGGCGCCGGGCTTGAGCAGCTGGTCAGAAAGGGCCGTTGGCGGAAAGAGCGCAAAGAGAAGCTATTACGTTGCATCAGGGTCACCGATGATTATGGTGAACTCAGAGACATCCCCCTGGTGATTGAGGCCGTATTCGAGGATCTGGGGCTCAAGCAAGAGATACTCAAAAAGGCGCAGGAGGCCAATCCCGAGATCCTTTTTGCCTCTAATACCTCAACCATACCCATGGAGGATATCTCCGCCAAATCAGAACGCCCGGAGCAGGTCGTAGGCATGCACTACTTCTCCCCGGTACCCCTGATGCCTCTCCTGGAGGTGGTTCAGGGACCTAAGACCTCTGACTCAGCGCTGGCCACTGCGGTCACCTGCGGACGCCAGCAGGGAAAGACCTGCATCGTCGTGGGCGATGGGCCCGGCTTTTATACCAGCCGTACCTTCGGTGTGTTTGTGATGACCGGCTTTTATCTCATCGAAATGGGCCTTGATCCCTGGGAGATAGACCGCCTGGCCCTGGAGGCCGGATTTCCTCAGGGGCCTCTGCATGTGTATGGCACCGCCGGCGGAAATGTGATATATCATGCCGGGCTCTTCATCCAATCAAGAAGGCCCGACATCTTCTCAGTGCCGAAGACCCTCATCAGGCTCTATGAGGCGGGTTACGTGGGAGCAGGGAAACCCTGCTTCTATCAAGAGGGGCTCAAGCCCGATACATCCGTGCTGGATTATATCGAACAGAGCTCATCCTTGCCGGCACCCGGAAGGGAAGAGGCCAAGGATATGCTCCTGCTCGCTATGGTGAACCAGGCCTTTATGTGCCTCGATGAGGGTGTCGTGAAGGACTACTATAGCATGGATCTTGGGGCTATCCTGGGAATCGGATTTCCCGATTGCTGGCATGGCCCTGCCCGGTACGTGAGCCAGAAAGGGGTGAGGGCGACCCGGAAGCGGTTAGGGGAAATCTACGATACATACGGCCTTCCGTTCTTCAGGCCTGCCAACGAGTTCGAGACCTTAATTGCCTGCGGCGTAGATAGAGGCCTGATTTGATGCTGCCCCTGGAATGCTCATCCTATGAGGAAAGGCTCACCGCGAGAGGGCAGCCATAAATGCCTTCTTAAGGAGATCGTAACATTTTTTTGGAACCGATGACTGGTCATTGCTTAAGGCCGACTAATGATTCTTCGTGAAACGCACAACCACGATTTTAAACTTGCACGCGAGAGGATGGTAAAGAACCAATTAATAGCCCGCGGCATCAAGGATGAAAGGGTACTCCAGGCTATGGGAAAAATCCCGAGGCATCTGTTCATTGAAGAGGCCCTTGCCGGAGAGGCATACAACGACCATCCGGTCCCCATCGGAGAGAAGCAAACCATATCACAGCCTTACATCGTAGCGCTCATGACAGAGGCCCTTGAGCTGAGAGGAACAGAGAACACCCTTGAAATAGGCACGGGTTCCGGATACCAGACAGCGATCTTGGCTGAATTGTCGAGCAGGGTGTATACTATAGAGAGAATGAAATCACTCCTGGTACATGCCAGAAAACTTTTAACCCAGATTGGATACGATAATATCCTGTTCAAGGCCTTTGACGGAACCCTGGGCTGGAATCAATACGCCCCATTCGACGCCATTATGGTGACGGCCGGTTCCCCGCATATACCACAACCACTCATCAATCAACTCGCGGACAACGGGCGGCTGATCATCCCCATCGGCGACAAATACACCCAGGAATTGGTAAAGGTTACCAAGAAGGGCGAAGACCTCAAACATGAGAATATGGGGGGATGTCGTTTTGTGAACCTTATCGGTGTCCACGGCTGGTCGGATTAGGAGGAAGTAGATGAGGCTTACTGAATTCCCGCGAGACATTAGGGCCTTTCTCATGCCCGCACCATCCGGAAGGATGCAGTATCGATGTCTGGCATGCGCAGCTGAATACGATATTGATAATCTGCTCTATACATGCCCCTCTTGTGGCGGCATACTGATGCTTCAGCATCAAGCAACCCCTGAATCTGCCGCCAGAGATGGCGCCTTCTGGAGGAAGATTCTCGATTACCGGAGGATGCTGAATGCCACTCCCCTGAAGGGCATCTTTCGATATTATGAATTCATTGCCCCCATTATTCCCCTGGAGTTCATCGTTTACCTGGGAGAAGCCCACACCCCCATGGTAGCAGCAAACAACCAATTGCAGACAGTAGTCGGCCGTCCGTTTTACTTCAAGAATGAGGGGCTGAACCCGAGTCTCTCCTTTAAGGATAGGGGCATGGCCTGTGCGCTGAGCTTCTTGAACTATCTGGCCAAGAGTAAGGGTGTGAGGGATCTTCTCACCATATGTGCCTCTACAGGCGACACCTCGGCCTCAGCTTCACTCTACGCCGCCTACCTCGGTGATCTTTTGAAATCAGCCGTGCTTCTGCCCGAGGGGAAGGTCACCGAGCAACAGCTCCTTCAGCCACTGGGAAGCGGCGCAACCGTTCTGGAGATGCCCGGGTTCTTTGATGACTGCATGAAGGTGGTGGAGAGCTTGAGCGAGATCTATCCCGTGGCTCTCTTAAACTCAAAGAACGCGTGGAGGATCCTTGGTCAGGAATCGTATTCCTTTGAGATCGCTCAGGACTTCGATTATTGGGTAGGCGATAAGGTAGTCGTCGTCCCGATCGGCAACGCCGGAAATGTTACCGCCATTATCAGCGGGTTCCTGAAATTCCTCAGGGCCGGACTCATCAATGAGCTACCGACGATCATCGGAGTCCAGTCTGAACACGCAAACCCTGTGTATCGCTACTACCTCGAGAATGACCCCTCTCAACGACGATTTACCCCTGTTGATGTAAGGCCGAGTGTGGCTCAGGCAGCCATGATCGGTAATCCCGTGTCCATGCCGCGGGTGATTGAGCTGGTAAGGGATTATAATGAAGCAGCCGGGCAAAGAAAGATCTTTGTGGTCGAGGTATCCGAGCAGGAGATCATGGATGCAATGATCATAGCAAACAAGAACGGCAACATCTCCTGTACCCAGGGAGGGGAATCTATGGCCGGCTTTACCAAGGCCATCAGACAGGGGTTTGTATCAGAAACAGAGATCGGAGTGCTCGCTTCCACGGCTCATGCCCTTAAGTTTTCCTCCTTCCAGCAGATGTATCTTACTGATAGATTCCCTCCTGAATTCAAGGTAAAGCCAAGGAGAGAGTTTCGAAATGCTCCTATCCATGTCAAACCGAAGGGGATTGGAAAGCAGCCCCAAGGGGGTGCTCCACGTAAGGGAAAAGAGCAAGAACGCTTCATCAATGCCATCGTCCATGAGATCGCGAGAATCCTGGATCTGAACAAACGATAATAACTCAGTTATAAAAACACCACGATCATTCTATCATTTTTGTGTCTTTGTGCCTTGGTGGCGTACCGTAAAGAGAAAAGATAACCCTGATATGAAAATCATCACACGCTACCTCTTAAAGGAGTTTGTTACCCTTTTTTGTATCTCGCTCCTCGCCTTTCTCGTAATCTACCTCGTGATCGATTTCTTCGGAAAGATCGACAAGTTCCTTGAAGCGGGAGTTTCGTTAGGGGTAACGCTCTCATATTTTATCTATCAGATACCTTTCGTCCTTCAACAGATGGTTCCTATCGCGGTGCTCATCTCCGTGATGCTGATGTTGGGCATCATGAATAAACATAACGAGATACTGGCTTTGAAAAACTCCGGTCTCAGCCTTTTTAATCTCTCCTATCCCCTGATAGTCATCTCGCTGTTCATCGGAATAGGATCCTTTTTTCTTTCAGAGTCCTTTGTTCCCATAACCAGTGCGAGGGCCAACTATATCTGGAACACGCGGGTCAAGAAAATGAGCCAGCAGGGGACCCATACCTTATCTCACCTCTGGTACAGGGGGAAGGACTCTATTTATCAGATTCGAACCTATGACAGCAGAAAGAGGACCATAGAAGGGCTTTCTATCTTCTTCTTCGATAAGGACTTTACACTCCGCAAGAGGATTGATGCCAAGAAGGCCATATGGAACGAGGAAGGTTGGCTTCTGAGCGATGGGCTCGTTCAAGAAATACACGCCGATGGCTCGCGGAGGTCAATGAAGTTCACTTACCAACTCGTACATCTTCCTGAAACACCTGATAACTTCGAGAGGACTATGAAATCATTGGAGGAGATGAGCTTCTGGGGGCTTTGGGACTATACGAGAAAGATTAGACAAGAGGGATATGACTCAACGAGATCAGAGGTGGAGCTTAATACTAAGATGGCCTTTCCCTTTATCTCTCTGGTGCTCACCTTAGTGGGAGTTCCCCTTGCCTTTAAGAAAAGAAGAGGCGGCATTCCCTTGAGCATCACTATCGCGATAGGTATCAGCTTTCTCTACCTGTTCACCTTCGGCCTTTCTCGGTCATTGGCCCTCTCCGGAGCCTTGCCTCCCTTGTTAGGCGCCTGGCTCGCCAACCTCATCTTCTCACTCTTTGGTGTGTACCTTATGCTCAGGGCGGAAACCTGACAAAAGAAGGGCTATGGGATGTTGGCCTCCAGTGCCCGTGCGATCTTTTTCTTGAGCTCCGTTAAATCAAAGGATTTGATCACATAAAAATCCGCGGCAATGGCCTTGATATCCTCTTTGTACGTATCATAGGCGGTGCAGAGAATTACCGGCAGGTCGTAGAACTTGTTCCTAATCTCCTGCAAGAGATCCAGTCCATTATAATCAACCATCTTGATATCCAATATCACCAGATCAGGCTTTTCCTTTTCTATCCGCTCTATCAGTTTGAAACCATCTGCGGCCGTGATGACCTCATATCCCGCCTCACTCAGCTCCTCTGAGTAAAGCAACCTGATGTGCTCCTCGTCATCGACAACTAATATCTTGGCCATAGCTCATTCTCCTGCGAATAAAGGTGATCAATAAGGACTCTATTGATTGGCCCTTGTGTCCCAACGTTTGAGTAACAGGCCTTTGGTTCCCTCGAATTGGACACAATCTTCCTCGATAAATTCCTCCGCCTCTTTTACGGACATCCTCTCGGTCTTCTTCACAAAGGAAAGGGTCTTGCCCAGGTATATGGGGATGAGAGAATCCAAGAGCTCAGCCGCCTCCCAAACCCGATCCCGATATGCTATAGCATAATCGATCAGGACATTGATCCATAGATGAACGGGGAATTCGAATCGATCCTGATCCAATCCCCGTATCTCCTGAAGTTTGGTATCCGTTTCTCTTTGCAATATCTCCTTCCAGGGATCACTATAGCGGTTGAATCCATCCTGGAATTTCTCGAACAAGAGCCCTTGGTTTACCTTCACCGGCGGAGGCATCTCCGTCTCTCCGAGACCAAACCCGAAAATGGAAGTCGGTTTACTCCATTTTACCTTGCTCCAGAAAGGATAGAAGGTCACCATCATATCGAACATGGTCCCTATCACCTGCCGAAACATGGGGCCGAGATCCGCGCCGGGATCCTTTGCGCGATGAATCTTGGGCCTGCCCATAAAGGCCTGGCATATGGGGATGTTTGCGTTCATGGCAATGGTCGTCATCCAGATATCGATACCGAAGTTGGCTGCCGCCTCTGACCAGGTATCGCTCTCGAGATAGATCCGGGCCAAATCTCCGCAAAAGCCGAAGTCTCCGCCAATGGGCTGCCGTACCCTCCTGCCATAGAGCGACCGCGTCAGGGGATAGGCGATCGAGTTGGTGATGGTGCCGTCGTATTTATGGCGGACATACAGAGGAGCAACATATCCGAAATCCTGGAACAGGGGCTCGCCCAAATGTTTTATCCACGCCGGGGTGATACTCTTCAGGTCTGCGTCGACAACCACCACGCCTTGTGCCCCCAGATCAATTATTTTTTGAAAGAGGTTCCTGAAATTGTTGCCCTTCCCTTTTACACCCGGTTCTGTCGATATATATATCTTGGGCGTACCGGTCCGTATGCTCAGAAATATCTCCTTGGTGCCGTCTCCCGAGTTGTTATCGCAGTTGATGATAACTGAGCTCATATCCTTAAAATAAGACTGTATGCCCCTGTCCGCTTGCTGCACAGGCAAGGCAATTGAATCAGCCTCGTTGTATGAGGGTATCGCAACCACAAAATCCGCCTTCTGTATGCCCTCAGGATTTACCTCTCGCTCGAACATCGCCTAGTCTCACTCCTCAAACATCTCGGATTTCCTGCCACGCAGTCCCGAAAGTCAGTCACGTGTGTATCTCTCTTTTCTGTTTGCGGTTACCGGCTATAGTCATAGAATCCTTTGCCTGTCTTTCTTCCAAGCCAGCCTGCGTCCACGTACTTCTTGAGCAGCGGGCATGGCCGATATTTCGCATCTCCCAGGCCTCTATGCAGCACCTCCATGATGGCAAGACAAGTATCAAGCCCGATAAGGTCAGCCAGGGTCAATGGGCCCATGGGATGATTCATCCCCAGGATCATGACATCGTCAATAGCCTTTGCACTTCCCACCCCTTCGAAGAGGGCGTAAATAGCCTCGTTTATCATGGGTATGAGTATCCTGTTGCTGATAAACCCGGGGAAATCATTCGCCTCCACCGGGGTCTTTTCCAGTTTTTTTGTGAGATCAATAGTGATAGCTGCACACTCATCAGAGGTCGCCAACCCCCGTATCACCTCGACCAATTTCATCATGGGCACGGGATTCATAAAATGCATGCCTATAACAGATTGAGGCCTTTTCGTGACTCCAGCGATCCTGGTAATGGAAATCGATGAGGTATTGGATGCAAGGATCACCTCAGGGCCGCAGGTTTCGTCGAGCACGGAGAATAGCTTGAGCTTGAGTTCCTCATTCTCGGTCGCGGCCTCTACCACAAAATCCACCTCACTCATATCGGTGACCCCTGTTGAGCCCTGTATCCGAGACACGATGGTATCCTTCTCATCGGAAGATATCGTTTGCTTCTTCACCAACCTGGAGAGGCTGTTCCGAATCGCGTCAAATCCCCTATCAACAAATTCCTGGCTTATATCATTCATGACCACTCCAAACCCACAGGAAGCGGCTACCTGTGCAATACCCGATCCCATTTGGCCCGCGCCGATAACCCCTATTGTTTTGATATCCATCGTTAATCCTCCTTGTTATCTGCGTAAATGGATCCTAAGAAAATAAGTTCCCTAACCTTTTACTCAAAAAAACCGATGAAATCAATGATTTATTACAAAGCCACAGACCCTCTCTCTCCTCTTTCACCTTCTTGCCCGTATTACCACAAATGATCCTTCACCGTATCCATCCTTTATGGGCTCAATATTCACAATATCCTTGAGAGGACGAAATATCGTTTGGGAAAGCGTGAGATCCCTATAGCCTATTTTCCTCAGATAATCCACAACCTCATCAACCGAAAAGAACGTGGCGATACCATAAAATAAGCTCTCATGTCTTTTCCTCATGTATAATCTGCCAATGAGGCTATCCTTATCAACAAACCCGATAACGAGCGAACCGTTCGGCTTGAGCACCCGGTACGCCTCTTGTAACGCAGCCTCAGGGTTATCCACAAAACATATGGTCGTTACCATCAGGGCGAAATCAAACGTGCAGTCCTTGAAGGGAAGGGCCTCGGCTGCCCCGCCAATAACATCAAGCCCTTTGTCTCGTGCCATCTCCCTCATGGCGGCTGCCGGCTCAATGCCGATTTTAATCCCAAGGGGAACCGCAAATCTTCCGCTCCCCACACCGATTTCCACTCCCTTTCCGCTTGCAGGCAACTGAGTTT
>CAYPNL010000028.1:0-2940 GCA_964412045.1 uncultured Desulfobacteraceae bacterium | reverse complement strand
GGGAACCTCTTCAAGGAGCAGGCAATCAGGTTAGCAGACAGAAGGCCCATAAGGATTATGAACCAGGTGGAGTGGTACAAATCGAACAGCTGCAAGGATTCGAAGAGGTCTCTCAACTTAGGGCTGAGGGTGCGGAAGGACTCCACGGCGCCGTACTGTTGGGGGATGACTGTTCCCAGAACCGAGGCGGCTGCTATAATGATCAGAAGCGCTATGGTTAATTTGAGGGAGGAAAAAAAGGCGATAATTGTCTTTATCATCTCTGCCGGCACCTTACCTTTCCTCTATCTCTTCGTCGGTGAGATAACAGGCCGGATCCTCGCCCCATATATCCCCGCTGACTGCCTCAGCCCTGGCCCGGAAGTTACCTCCACAGATATCGAGCCACCGGCATGTGGCGCATCGCCCCCGTACGTGCCTTTTTTTCTCTCTCAGTCGCATGAGCAACGGGTTGGAGAGGTCGGACCATATCTCACTGAACGGCCTGGAAAGGACATTGCCGAATGAGTGCTCCCGCCAGAATTGGTCAGCATACACGGTTCCATCCCAGCTCACACAGGCGATGCCTTCCCCTGAGCTATTCCCCCCGTTCATCTTGAGCAGTTCCAATACATCCTTTGCTCGGGGGTTCCCCTCCTTGAGCATCTTCAAATAGAGATAGCAACCATCGGCATGATTATCTACGGTCAAGATCTCTTTTTGAAGTCCCTTGTCATGCATTGCCTTTGTCCGGTCGATGATATAATCTACGATCCGCCGTGTATCCTCGTGAGAGAGGTCTTGATCCCGTAGGGCTGATCCCCTGCCGGAGTAAACGAGATGGTAAAAACAGGCCCTCTCGATATCCATCTCCTCTATGAGGTCAAAAATGCCCGGGACCTGATCAGCGTTCACCTTGCTCATGGTAAACCTCAAACCCACCTTAAGGCCTGCCCTCTGGCAGTTTTTGATCCCATTGAGCGCAGCCGTAAAGGCCCCCTTTACACCTCTAAATCGATCGTTCACCTTCTCGAGCCCATCGATACTAATTCCGGCATATACGATACCGGCATCTCTGAGTTGAATGGCCATTTGCTCATCGATAAGGGTGCCGTTTGTCGAGAGAACCGCCCTTATGCCCCGGTCAGCCGCAAACCTGGCAAGCTTCAGAAGGTCTGCCTTCAGAAGCGGTTCCCCTCCCGAAAAGAGTATCACCGGCGCCCCATAGGCGGCCAGATCTTCGATCAGAGTATAGCCCTGCTCCGTGGTGAGTTCATGCTCATCACTCTGAGGCAGCGCGCTGGCATAACAATGTACGCAGCGCAGATTACAGGCCCTTGTGGTATTCCAGACGACTACCGGCTTTTTGTCAGAGGAGAATTGGAGAAGGTGAGAGGGCAACTGCCCTGTATGCCTCCCATACCGAAGGGCATCGGATGGCTCGACTGTTCCACAGTATAATTTTGATATGCCGATCATCGGCGTTTTCTCGTTTCTCGATTTGTGAGATCCATCTATTCATCTCAGAAAACCACGTCCTCTGGGCGTGGATTCTTTATGCGCTTTCGATCAAATCCTATTTTTTTCCTCTTGATCGATTTCCACTACCTCGATCCCTTCACGAAGAAGAAGTGCCGCGGTGACGCCAATGCCAAAACCGGTAGTTGTTTCACAGTAAGGGGTTCGAAGGCCGCATGAAGGGCTTTTGCCTTTAAGAAATGCCTTATGTGCGCCCGTGAGCTTTGCGAGCGCGAGGGCTTCACGGGCCCCCTTAAGAAATGCGCCTGTGACGTCCTCCCCCCGGTTATTTAGCACCTGTGCGCGTCCACACAGCACATCCTCGCCATCGCCGTTTACGATGCTGGCAGGGGGTCGCGGAGTGGATAAACCGCCTAACTGCTCGGGACAGATAGGGATCATATGCATCTTGCGAGCCTTTCCTGCGATCTCCTCAGTAAGGCTGTGACTGCCGTCATAACGGCACTCAACGCCCAATAGGCAGCTGCTCACCAACACAGGCACGGCACTGCCTTAATCGATAAATTTCACAGCTGAGCTTTTACCCCGTTCCTCGATCCATCCTATGGGGTATCCCTTTTCTCCCATTGCCGCAATCTGCTGCAAGACATCCTGGAAATCCTTTTCAGCTACCACAAGGATCAGGCCTATTCCGTTGTTAAAGGTCCGCATCATTTCCTCATCGGTTATGTTTCCAGCCTTCCTTATAAAGTGAAAGATGGGCTGGGGGCTCCACGATGATCTGCTGACTATGGCTTGACAATTCGAGGGAAGGATCCTGGGGAGGTTTTCAATGATCCCGCCGCCGGTTATATGACAGATTCCGAATAATTGAAAATTCTTCACCAGGGAGAGGATAGTCCTTACATAGATCTTCGTCGGCTCGAGTAATTCCTCTCCCACGGTACGGCCGAATTCCTCGACATGATCATCGGGGGACATCTTGAGTCCCTCGAATATGATCTTTCGCACCAAGGAGTAGCCGTTGCTGTGCAGGCCGCTGGAGCCCACCCCGATCAATTGATGCCCAATAGCTATCTCGCTGCCGTCGATAATCTTGTCGGCATCCACGATTCCCACTGAGAAGCCTGCAAGATCGTACTCGTTCTCAGCATAAAATCCCGGCATTTCCGCGGTCTCCCCACCAATCAAGGCACAGTTCGCCTCTTTGCAACCCTTACTGATTCCCTTTATAATCTCTACCGCTGTTCCATGGTTGAGCCTCCCCGTGGAGAGGTAATCCAAGAAGAAAAGCGGGGTGGCGCCCTGCACAAGGATATCATTCACGCTCATGGCCACCAAATCTATCCCGATAGTGTCATGCTTATCGAGCATAAAGGCTACCTTTAGCTTCGTGCCCACACCGTCTGTGGAGGAAACAAGAACGGGATTTTTGATATTTTCCAGATTAAGGGAGAAGAGGCCGGCGAATCCCCCTAACTC
>CAYPNL010000027.1:0-5939 GCA_964412045.1 uncultured Desulfobacteraceae bacterium | reverse complement strand
CCTCTTCCTGATCTCGTGATCGTGGGAAATGTGATCACCAGGGATAACCCTGAAGCAAGGGAATTGCTCAGGCTTGGGATACCCTACCTCTCCATGCCGCAGGCCCTTCGACGGTTCGCTATGGAGGGAAAGAAATCCATTGTCATAGCCGGCACCCATGGAAAGACGACTGTATCCGCTCTCACCGCGTGGATTCTCGAGGCAGCCGGCATAAACCCGTCATTTATGATCGGGGGCATAGCCGGGAATTTTCAGCGTAATTTCCAGTTAGGAAAGGGCGCCTACTTCGTGATCGAGGGCGACGAATACGATACCGCCTTTTTCGACAAAGGTCCTAAATTCCTTCACTACCATCCCCACCTTGCTGCGATCACCAGCATCGAATTCGACCATGCTGATATCTACAGGGGGATCGAGGAGATAGAGGATGCCTTCAGGCGGCTTATCGAACTCGTGCCTGAAGAGGGCGCCTTGTGCGCGAATCGCGATGACCCGCTCGTACGAAAACTCACAAACAGGGCGCGCTGCCCTCAGGTGAGCTTTGCGATTCAGGGGGATGCCGATTACACCATAGGGGATAGAATATCTCTCGATGGGATGACCACCTTCACCGTAAAAAAAGGAGGCGAGCAGTACCTGAAGGTTGCCACCGATCTCCTGGGAGACCATAACCTATCCAATATCCTCACTGCAATCGCAATCTCATCCCTGATAGGAATACCCTGTGAAACGATCGCCGGCGCCGTCAGCACCTTCAAGGGCGTGAAGCGGAGGCTCGAGTTTCTCGGGGACTATCATGGCATAACCGTGATAGATGACTTTGCTCATCACCCGACAGCGGTGAGGGAGACGATACGGGCAGTGAAAGACCGCTACCGGAACCGCCGGATTATTGCCGTGTTTGAGCCCCGTTCAAATTCGAGCAGGAGAACCGTCTTCCAGGATACCTATGCTGCCTCATTTGAAGGCGCCGGCCTTGTGATGCTCCCGGAGCCTCCCATGATGGAAAAGATTCCGCCCCATGAGCGATTCTCCTCCGCTAAACTCGCCCAGGACCTCAACGATCATGGTATTGAGGCCCGCCACTTTCAGACCAATAAAGATCTCCTGGATGGGATTGTTGCCCTCGCAACGGAGGGCGATGTGATCCTCATCATGTCTAACGGCGCCTTTGATACTATACAAGAGCGGCTTATCAAGATGCTCCAGGAAAAAAGCGCCTGAGGTCCACCCTCCTTGACACACGTACCTGGAAATAGCTTCAACTCCCGTGTACGGTTCTCATTTCATCGTGAACGAGGGTGATCTCCTCACCGGGCCATTGATGGCTCTCACACGGAATCCAAGCCTAGAGAACGTAGGTTTCTGAAGCGAAATAAAAGGCTGCATGAATTCCCTTGAATTTGCGGCCCGATCGTTCTATCAATACTCATGGCTTTTACAGAGCAAGGCCACATGAAATACGAACGCGGCAATCCTATAGGCGTATTTGACTCGGGTGTCGGCGGGCTCACCGTGGTGCGGGCAATCATGGAGGGGCTTCCTTTCGAGGATATCATCTATTTCGGCGACACGGCCAGGGTTCCTTACGGGGTAAAATCCGTTGAGACCATCCGCCGATATGCTGCGCAGATCACCCGGTTCCTGCTTCAGCACGAGGTAAAGGCGCTCATCGTTGCCTGCAATACCATGTCTGCGGTTGCCTATGAGGTGATTGAGGATCTATCCCCTGTTCCGCTCCTGGGGGTGGTTGATGCCGGCGCGAGGAGTGCCGTGGCGGTGACCAAGAACAAGCGTGTGGGGATTATCGGCACACCGACAACCATCACCAGCAACACCTATGTAAAGGCGATCAAGAAATACGATCCTGAGATCGAGATCTTCTCCCAGGCCTGCCCCCTCTTCGTGCCGCTCGCTGAAGAGGGATGGCTGGACCACGAGGTCACCAGGCTCACCGCCCAGGAATACCTCAGGCCTATCCTCGCCCACCAAATCGATACCGTGGTGCTGGGATGCACCCACTATCCACTGCTCAAGCCGGTGATCCAGGAAGTCCTTGGAAGCTCCATCCGGCTTGTTGATTCCGCTCAGGCTATTACAGAGCAGGCACGCGAGCTCCTGGCTGAGCACAATCTGCTCACTCAACAACCGAGATCCCCTGAATACCGGTTCTACGTCACCGATGACCCTTTCAGGTTCGAGAAAATCGGGGAGCGGTTTCTCGGAAGGGCACTGGCCAATGTGACCGTGGTGAAGTGGTGACCCATGCCGGCCTTTTGAGTACAGCACCGCCGCGGCTACACGGGTTCAAACGCCAGGTATGTCTGCTGTTTTTCCCCTTCACCCCAATGCAGGAATTTCACCCTGAGGGGCATCCCGATCGAAATCTCCTCCGGTTTTGCCGCATCCACGCCATCGATGCGTGCATCGACCTTTGCCCCCTCCTCCAGTTCAACCACGCCGGAACAGTACGGGTGTTTCCGGTCAAAGCCCTGCTCCATCATAAAGGGGGGCGCCACCGTGATACAGGTAAAGGCGTGGAGCCTCCCCTGCCCTTTCATCTCAACCCACTCCATATCCGAGCTGTAGCACTTAATGCAGATCGATCGGGGGGGTACGAAAAGGGCTCCGCATTTCTTGCATCGCGAGCCCATGAGCTTTCCTTCCGTAAGATACTGCTCATATGAAATATCGCTAAAAGGCCTCTGTTCCATGGCGCTATCTCCTTTCAAAAATAGTAAACGTACAGGTCCCTCCTGTTCCTCCCAGATTGTGAGCCGCTCCGATCCTGAGATTCTTGTTGGGAATCTGCCGCTCTCCCGCTTCTCCCCTCAGTTGTTTCCACACCTCAAAGAGCTGCCCTATGCCCGTGGCCCCTACCGGATGTCCCTTGCACTTGAGACCCCCTGAGGTATTAATCGGCATAGGCCCGTCCCGCCTAGTGAGGCCTTCTTCTACGGCCTTATAGCCTTGCCCCGGCTTAAAAAACCCGAGGTCCTCTATATGAATGAGCTCAGCGATGGAGAAACAATCATGGACCTCGGAGAACTGGATGTCCTCCGGCTTCAATCCCGACATGCCATAGGCCTCATCCGCTGCGTTCTTCGTGGCCTCCATGGTGGTGAGATCCGCTGCAGCGTGCAGGCCCTTGCCGCTGCCCTGCCCTATTCCCACGATAGAGAGCGGATTATCGGTGAAGTTCTTGGCTATCTCCTCTGCAACCAGGAGCATGCAGGCCCCGCCATCGCTTATGGGGCAGCAGTCGTACAGATGCATGGGCCAGGCAACAACAGGGTTTGCACCCGGATCGCGCAGAAAGGCCTTCTCATCATCCCAGTGGGGAATGGGGTTTCCCTTCTTCCTGGCGCTCTTTTCTTTCATGGTCATCAGGTCCTTGATGGAAAAAGGAAATTGAGCCTTGGGGTTGAGCGGGGCATTGCTGTGGCTCTTGATGGTGATATTCATGAGGTGCTCACGGTTAGCCCCGTATTTGTCAAAATATGCCGTAGCCAAGGCGCCGAACACCCCCGGGAAGGTAAACCCCACCCTCCCCTCGTAAGGGACCGTGGCCAAGGCAAGACCCTCGGCGACCTCCTCAGTGGTTCGCTTGGACATCTCCTCTACCCCCCCGACCAGCACGATATCATAAAAGCCGGATGCAATCGCGAACACCCCCTCCCTGAAGGCCAGCGCGCTTGAGGCGCACGCCCCTTCGGTTCTCGTGGCCGGCTTTGGGGCAAGCCCGATCAGATCAGAGATGATCGGCCCCCAATGCCCCTGGTGAATAAAGAAATCATTGGTGAAATTTCCTACATACATCGCCTCGATTTCGTTCGGATCAAAACCCTTATCAACCGACTCCAGCATCTCCCTGAAGGCCTCTGCGAACAAATCCTTTGAGTCCTTTTCCTTGAACATGCCGAACTTCGACATCCCGGCGCCAACCACTGCGACGTCTCTTGCGAGCTTGCGTTTCTTCTGCATTCTTCACCTCCTGATATGAAATACCGACAATAGTAAGTGATCACGTAATCAATCAAAAAACTCTTATAGGAAAAGGGTCGTATATGTCAATAAAATCGTTTCACGATTTTATATAACGCGATGTTTTCAATCCTTATGCCACGTCATGGAATCCTTCTCGCCTGACAGCTATCCCCACGGCCCTTATAGGTTTTATGTATACCACACATGAATTCTTAGAAATCCCTAGTTCCAAATGCTAACAGGGAGGCCTGCAATGGAAAAGCAACACAAGTTCTCGATCTGGTATGTGCTGATCGCTATCTGGACCGTGCTCATCATCCAGCATTCGATAGCACAGACCTTTCGGGTACAACAAATCTCTTACAGGAAGTTCTTAGCGGATCGGAGTTCGCAGAACTCTTCGTGGGAATGGGCGCGGCGTGCGTGCGTGATCTTTTCGCCCAGGCCAAGGTGGGCATGGCCGAGTTCCAGGAGGCGGTTGAACGCATCGTGGCAGGCCTTGAGAAGAAAAACCGGCTTATCAATGAACGCATTCCCCCACGGCCAAGGCCGTGGTTTCCTGCGTAGGCGGATGAAAAGGAACGCCAGAGACAATTCCCCGATCTCGGCATCCCACGCCACAACGATTACAGCGAGCAAACGGCCCAGGCGTCAGGGAACGACTACTCCACCTCCAGGTCCTGCACGTCGAGCAACCGCGTGAGCTTCGATAGACTTGCGATGATCTGGTTTATCTCTGTTTCAGGGAGCTTTCGAAGGCCATCCACGATCTTATGCTGGATGGGCGGAGGCGCATTTCGGGCCAGCTCCTTGCCGGTTTCAGTCAACTGAATAGTAATCACCCGGCGGTCCGGGGAGTTCCTCAGCCGTCCCACAAAGCCTTTTTGCTCAAGGCGGTCGATGATCCCTGTTACCGTGCTGGATTTTACCATGATGTTCCTGGCAATCTGGGAGGGAGGCAAAGGCCCATGCTCGTAAAGCGCCAGGAGGCAGTGGAGTTGCGGTGAACTCACCTGGTAGGTCTTATTCAGCTCCTTGGTGAAGAGCTCCCCCGCCTGCATGAGCCTCCTGATCTGATAGATAATCTCCCTCACCCGGTCGTGGGGTGTTTCGAGGGCGGTCTCTGGTACCGAAGTTACGGCCTCATCAGGCATAGTATATCCTTTTAATAAAAACAGTTTGAGTTATGATATTCTATGTTTTGATTTTTATCATGAGCCGGTGTGAAATGCAACAGTATTTTAGAGTGTTATGCCGGCCACATAGGATGCAGTCTTATTTTTTTTCTTCTACCCCCACAACCTTGAGAAATCTTTCTGTGACGGCCTCTTCGGCCAGCTTCAATAAAGAGCCTTTGTCTTTAACGTCTCCGAAGAGCCCCAGGTTTATCTTTGCTGCAGCAGCGGTCGGATGGCCTCCTGCCTCGCCGATGTCCCCGAATGCCGTCTCCATGGCTTCTCCGAGGTGAATTCGTATGTCCTTGTTTCTGGCTGAAATATGCACCCCGTCCTTTGTGAGGCCGTAGACGAGCACCGTTGCTATCCCCTCGAGTTTCAGCATATGATCTGCGGCCTGGGGCAGGGTGTCCCTATCCCTTATGAAACCCGCATTGGCAAGCAGCAGGCTGCCAATACTCCTTCTATTCTTTATGGCTTCACCCAATACATCAAGTGTTTCAGAGGACATGAGCGGTGTTTCTATTTTTGTTAAGAGCTCCTGAGATGCCTTTGGATAGAGCAAGGCCACTGCCTGAAGGTCCTTGGCCGTGGTCCCCCTGGTGAAACCGCCTGTATCGGTTTTGATGCCATAAAGGAGCAACGTGGCTAATTCTTCGGAGATTTCCAAGCCAAATTCGGTCAGATATTCCGTCATGATCGTAGAGGTTGCGCCGAGTTCAGGCCTTATATCGATATAGTCAGCCGAGATCTTTGCCGGGTCATAGGGGTGGTGAT
>CAYPNL010000026.1:0-5991 GCA_964412045.1 uncultured Desulfobacteraceae bacterium | reverse complement strand
TGATCTCTCCGAGGATTTGATCGAGCCTCTCCTTCACCGCTGGGTCTAGCGGAGGTTCTTTTTTCGTTTTACCCATCTTTTTATCCGGTGATAAAATCGCTACACGATTTTATAGGACGCGGCTCTGCCGCTCTGAAGAAAAACATTTTATATGATCGAGTTATTTAAAACACTACCAAAGTAGGGGAAGTATATGGTAGTAGTGCTGGGGTGTAAAGTAAAAAGGGTATTCCTCTATCAGGGAAGTGCCGGAACCTGATCGCGAGTGCTGGAGTGGAAAGAGAACACCAGAAGATCGTCAGATCCTGGAAGATGTACGATTGGGCAAACTCCGCATTCGCCACCTCTGTCATGGCAGCGGTGCTTCCCGAGTTCTACAGCTCCTTTGCCGGGGCAACGCTGGATAAGACGATCGCAACCAGCTACTGGGGATACGCTAACACTATCGCCATGCTCATCATCGCGATCACCGCACCCCTTTTGGGCGCTATGGCAGATCACTCAGGAGCGAAAAAGCGGTATCTTGGCAGCTTCGCAGGTCTTGGTATCGTGGCTACTGCTTTGCTGATAGGCACGGGCAAGGGAATGTGGCTGTATGCGTCACTCCTCTATATCTTCGGAAGGGTGGGCTTCGGGGGCGCCAACATCTTCTACGACAGTTTGTTGCCCCATGTGGCGGATTCCGGGGAAATCGATAGGGTCTCTGCAGAAGGCTATGCCTATGGGTACCTGGGCGGGGGGATTCTGCTGGCACTCAACCTCCTCATGATTCTGAAGCCGGGCCTGTTCGGCATACCGGATGCGGCGTGGGCCTCGAGGATATCCTTTCTCACCGTAGCTGTCTGGTGGGCGGCGTTTTCTGTACCCATCTTCAGAAATGTTTCCGAACCGCAGGCCCTGGTCTCACGGGATGAGAGCACGAGGCCTTTGGTGGCCGGGTATCAGAGGCTGCGGAGAACCTTCAGGGATATCAGGAGATTCAGGGAACTGATCACCTTTCTCGTGGCATTCTGGCTCTATAATGATGGGGTAGGGACCATCATCATTATGGCCGTGATATTCGGCGCGGAGATCGGGATCGGCGCTACCCACCTGATCGGGGCGATCCTGATGGTCCAGTTCCTGGGGATCCCCTTTACCTTGCTCTTCGGCAGGCTCCCAAAGAGGATCGGGACCAGGAACTCGATCCTTTGTGCCCTGGGAATCTATGTGATCGTCACCATGCTCGGCTATTTCATGCAGAAACCGCTTCACTTCTGGCTTCTGGCATTTCTGGTTTCCATGGTGCAGGGCGGCACCCAGGCCCTGAGCAGATCCATGTATGGATCCCTGTTGCCGCCGTCAAAGTCCGCGGAGTTCTTCGGCTTCTACAACGTGAGCAGTAAAGTAGCAGGGATCATTGGGCCTGCGCTGTTCGGGGTGGTTGGTCAGGTCACTGGCACGAGCAGGTTGAGCATTATCGCGATTGTCGTTTTCTTTATTGCAGGCGGGCTGATACTTGCCGCCGTCAATCAGGCAAGGGGGATTGAAGCAGCCACGAGAGAGGAAAGGGAGGAACGCCTGCGGGCAGGGGTGTAATGGCCTATTCAGCCGCCTGGAGTTTTTTCTCAATGTCCTTCTGCAAGGATTTTTTATCCATTTTTTGGGCGCCCGTATAGGGCATGGCATCGATGAATTCGATTCGCTCGGGAAGCTGCAGCACCGAGGCCTTCTGCCCTTTCAAGAAGGAGATGATTTCATCAAAGCTCGGCCGAGCCCCGGTTTTGGGCTGGATATAGGCACAAACCCTTTCGCCCATAACAGGATCAGGCATTGGAACAACGGCCACGGCCGCCACATCCGGATGAAGGCTGATGAGTCTCTCGATTTCCGTGGCACTGATGCTCTCACCTCCACGGTTGATCATTTCCTTGATGCGACCGGTGATCGTGATATAGCATTTTTCATCGATTGTGGCTACATCTCCGGTTCGGAAGAACCCGTCTTGAGTAAATACCTTTTCGTTCTCTTCCTGATTATTGTAATAGCCTGTAAATACACCGGGGCCCTTCAAGACCAGTTCGCCCTGCGTATTGAGGGGGAGGTCATTTCCCTCTGTATCAATGACCTTGTACGTATCATAAGGGCATGTGGGCCTTCCCACGGTGGTACAGATTGTCTCTAAATCATCGGTGGTGCGCGTGATAGTCGTCATCCCTTCTGTGCCGCCATATCCGTTGTAGAACTTCATGTTCAACCGTTCGGTGACATCTCTGACGAGATCAGGGTGGCTTGCCCCACCTGCGCTGTGCATCTTTTTTAGGGAACTCAGGTCATAGGCATCAAGATCCTTGTATTGGAGCATCCTTTGAGCCAGCGTGGGAACCCAGATAATCGAAGTGACTTTTTCCCGTTCTATGGCCTCACATATCTCCTTGTCGTCTGTGGAATCCAGGAATATCACCTTTCCAAGCGTGAAAAGACTTCCGAGAAAACCCTTGCTAAATGTCAGATCATGACCTATTGGACCAGCTATCAGATTAACATCCTGGCTATGCTGCTCCCACGACTTAGAGCAATATTCAGTGCCGGTAATGAGACTGTTGTGTGTGCGGGGGACAATCTTGGGTGCTCCGGTCGTCCCTCCGGTTGGCCCCATATGGGCAACCTGCATGGGATCCGGCCGCAGTTCGGCGAGCCTCGCCATCGTATCTTCCGTCAATTGGGCCGCTTCGATCAGTCCTTCGAGGCTTGAAAAGGACTTCTGATCGCAGTCTCCACGGACGGTAATGACATTCGTAAGTTCAGGATGTTCCTTCCGTACATCGTTGATAATGGGAACGAAATCTATCTTTTTGTATCTGCAGGGGGCAATCCAGGAGGTGGCCCCTGTAAGGGAAATCAGATGGTTGATTTCGAACTGGCGATATCGTTCGATCAACAACACCGGGATAGCACCAATCTTTTGAAGGGCAAAATAGGCAAAAACGAATTCATTCCAATTCGGAAGTTGAATCAGGACCCGGTCCAGAGGCTGGATGCCCACTCCCATAAGGCCTATGGCCAGCTTATTCGTTTTTTCACGAGTCTCCCCATAGCTTAGGCGTGTGTTCCTATCCACAAAGGCCTCTTTGTCAGGATGAATATCCGCGGCCCTGTCGAGGATGTCTCCAAATGTCAGCCCTGCCCACCACCGAAGCTCGTTGTACTTTTCTGTATCCTCTTTTTTATAAGGAACGAATCCTTTTAGAACCTTTTCCATCTTTTACCCTTTATCTTAAGAATTGTTTATGGTGCACTATTATACCGTTTGCACATTGTGTCTATCGTTGAGTTGATTTCCTCTCTTTTCCGCACCCTTTCCCCCAATGATGCAAGGGATAGACCCTAGCCTCATATAAGCGAATAGCGGGCGTCAATCTTTTTGGCGATCCCTTTTAAAAACTCCGATAAGGAATCTATGAGCTCATCTTTGATCTGCTCCTTCAGACCCACGGCCCAGATAGCTGCCACAAGATCTTCTCGATTGAGGTTCAAGGGAACTGCAAAGGCCCGTATGCCTTCAAGGTACTCCTCCATATCAAGGGCAATACCCTCCTCCCGGGTCTTTTGGATGCTGGCCTTATAGTCTCGTGTGTTCGTGCATGAGGATGGCGTAAATCGTTTCAGTTTGTTTTTTGAAAGGATGTCATCAACCTCGGAATCGGCCATCTGTGAGAGGAGGGCTTTCCCCCCGGCTCCTGCAAGCAGGGGTATCTGCATCCCTACCTCGGACATTACTTTTATGTCGAAGGTTGAGTCAATCTTGTCCACAATGACTGCCCTCAGGCCTGACCGGATACCCAGGAACGTCATGAGCCTGGTTTTTCGATTGATCTCTTCCAGGTAGGGGTGAATCGCATTGATCAGCTCAGAGTGTCTCATGGCGACCCTGCTCAATACATAGAACTGGGTGCCGAAATGAAATTTATTGCGGCCCCTTTTTTCAAGGATTCCCAGATCCACGAGCGTGTACGCAATATTAAAGACGGTGCTTCTGTTATAGGCGAGGGCCTTGGATATGTCGCTGATCCCCAAGGGGTCCTTTGACTGGGCCAGGAGCTCCAGTGTCCTGAAGCATTTGTCGATTGCCGGGACCCTCCTGAATGAAGTTTTCATGGTATATGAGTGTACGAAAAGTGTTCTTTGTAGAAAACAACTATTTTTTATATAGATTAAATCAAGGATTCTGTCAAGAAATAATCAGCCTATTTCTCTTGACATAAAGCGCGCTTCATGTCTATATTCCCTGCTCCGCCAAGGGAATCGGCGTCATTTGGATTCCCCTTGATGAAAGGATAAAGAAATAGCCAGCCTTAAGAGCGCCAAAATAACACCAAGTTTTCTAACTCTTAGAGAGGCACTATGAAACCTTTTAAGCATAAAGAGGCCAAGACTGTCAGAGATGCAGTAAAATTACAGAGCAAAGGCAAGACCAAACTGATTGCCGGCGGGACCGACCTCCTCGGGATATTGAAGGATGAAATCCTCCCTGAGTATCCGGAGACCATAATCAATATTAAGACCATCCCCAACCTGGACTATATTAAAGAGGATGCCAGAGGACTCAAGATTGGCGCCCTGACAAAGCTGGAGGATATCGCCGGCTCTCCCATAGTGAGAGAAAAGTATTCGATACTCGCTGAGGCGGCTGAGGCAGCAGCGACTCCGCACATCCGTACCATGGGCACTCTCGGCGGCAACCTGTGCCAGGATGTGCGTTGCTGGTACTACCGATACCCAAATCAGATAGGCGGACGTATCGATTGCTATCTGAAAGGCGGTAAAGAATGCTATGCCCTGACCAGGGAGAATCAGTACCACTCGATATTCGGAGGGCTGAGGTTTACTGATCCCCCCTGCCAGTCAGCCTGTCCAGGCCATGTGCTTATACCTACCTACCTGAGCCACATTAGAGAGGGTAACCTTTTTGAAGCAGCCAGGAGTCTTCTGAGGAATAACCCGCTTCCAGCGATAACCGGCCGTGTATGCCCACATTTCTGTGAACAATCATGCAACCGAGGTAATTTCGATGAGTCTCTATCAATCAGGGATATTGAGAGATTCGTGGGCGACTATATTCTGGATAAGGCGGATGAAATCATTGAAAAACCCGGGAAAAGCACGCGCAAAAAGGTGGCAATAATCGGCTCCGGTCCGGCTGGACTTGCCGCAGCTTACTACCTCAGGTTATCGGGGCAGCATGTTACTGTCTTCGACCGTATGGAAGAAGCCGGAGGACTGCTAAGGTATGTAATTCCATCCTACAGGCTCCCGAAAGATATCGTAAGACGCACGGTAAGAATGATCGAGAATATCGGGGTTGAATTCAGGCTCAAAGTTGATATCGGTAAGGATATCACCATCGATAATCTCAAGAAAGATTATGACGCCGTCTTTATTGGAACCGGAGCCTGGAGTCCGGTAGCTATCGGATTAGATGGCGAGGAATCTGCTGTATTCGGACTGGAATTTCTGGCTAATGTTCAAAAGGGCATCAAAAAAGCCCTCGGTAAGAAGGTACTGATCATAGGAGGAGGCAACGCGGCTATTGATGTAGCCATCAGTTCATTGCGCCTGGGTGCTGAAGAGGCTACGATGGCATGTCTTGAAAAGAGAGAGGAGATGCCAGCACTCCCTTGGGAAATTGAGCAGGCTGAAGAAGAAAATGTAAGGATTATGCCTTCCTGGGGGCCACACAAGATACTCAAATCTAATGGAAAAGTAGTCGGGCTGGAACTTATCCGGTGTACCTCAGTCTATGACAAATCAGGGCACTTTGCTCCAACCTGTAACGAGAATGTCAAGACTACTGTTGAAGCAGACGTCATAGTTATGGCGGTTGGATACGCGGCAGACCTACAATTTGCCGAAGGAGTTGTCAACATCAGCCGCGGTTTGATTGGGGCTGACCATGAAACCCAGGCAACCAACCTCCCCGGCGTCTTCGCCGGTGGTGCGGTAGCACGCGGC
>CAYPNL010000025.1:0-6071 GCA_964412045.1 uncultured Desulfobacteraceae bacterium | reverse complement strand
CCGGTGTAGTCGCGCCAGGGCGGGCCTCATAACGACGAGTCGGGAGGCCGCTTCAAACCGGCGCACACGGACAAAGACCTTAGAAGACAGTGACGAGTTGCTTGTGCGCATGGTTTGAAGCGGCACGCTGATGCCCCCTATTCGGGGTATGATGGGGAAAAAGAGACCCCCTGCCCATGCACAAGGCAGTATCAACGTATTGAATTGCTACGGCTACAACAGATTAATCGTAAAAAAGGAGGAGACATGCCATTCGAGGCCATTATTTCTGAGAGGCAGAATCATATCGGGATCATCACCCTGAACAGACCTGAGAAGCTCAACACCTTCACCACCACGTTAGCAAAAGAACTAAACCAGGCCCTGGCTGATATGGATCAGGATAGAGAGATCAGGGCAGTAATAATCAAGGGAAACGGTCGGGTCTTTAGTGCCGGGATCGATGTCTCTGTTATGCCCATGAAGAGCATCCTCGAATACCGGGCGTGGGTACAGGATATGGAGACGATGAGCATGACCATCGCGCATATGCTGAAACCGGTGATCGTTGCCGCCCATGGAGTGGCGGCCGCAAACGGCGCCGGGCTTCTAGCAGCAGCGGATCTGGCCATCGCAGCCGAGGGAACCAGGATTGCTACCTCTGCCATCAACGTGGGGCTCTTTTGTATGGGCCCAGCGGTTCCCCTTTCTCGTTCCCTGGGAAGAAAACTCGCCCTGGAGATGCTCCTGACCGGGGATTTCATCGATGCCGAGAAGGCCGAGAGGATCGGGCTCGTCAACAAGGTGGTCCCGCAAGAGAAACTCATGGAAGAAGCGATGAATCTTGCAACCAAGCTCGCCTCAAAAAGCCCCATAGCGCTCCAGATGGGAAAACAGTTCTTCTACACCATGTCCGATATGGAGTTCTCAAAGGCCCTGGAATACTCCAACGAGATGTTCGCCGAGCTCTGCATGACCGAGGATGCGATCGAGGGGGTGGATGCCTTCAAGCAGAAGAGGGAGCCTGTGTGGAAGCTGCGGTGATACACTAGGATACCAACCGCTGGGCGACGAGATCCATATCGCTGATTGCATCCTTGAATACCCCGTGCATGGGCAGGGAATCCAATTTGCCTGACAGCTCCTCAGGGAGCGGGTGAATGCCGTTCAGGATCTTCCATGAATTAAGAAAGATCTTCTCGGCAGCCTCCCTGGCAAAGAGCCTCGCAACAGCCGGCATATACTCTGCTGATTCGGTTTTTCCAGCTCTCCCTGATGCAGCCTTGATGCAGGTTGCCTTTGCCACCTCGGCCCATGTCATCATATCTGCCAGGAGAAACATCACATACTGGGATCTGGTGGCCTTTTGTTTTCGCGCGATAACAATGAGCTCATTCAGAAGCCCGATCGCCTGTGAGAGGAGGAGGCCGCCTGTTTCCTCCGGAAGGCCCGAGAGCTTCTCAGCCATGTGCCGGTAGAACTCACCCTTCGTATGAACCGTGTCCCTGAGCCGGAACACGGATATGATGCTCTGCTGGATCTCGCTCGTTCCCTCAAAGATGGTCGTTATCTTAACGTCGCGCTTGATCTTTTCAACCTCGTAATCCCGTATGTACCCATAGCCTCCAAGGGCCTGGATCCCGTCGTTGGCCGCAGCATCTCCGGCCTCGGTGGCGAAATACTTCGCAATGGAACCTTCTACCTGCAGATCCTCTTCCCCTGCATCAATCCGTGATGCCACCTCCTCGATATAGGCCCTGGCCGCCTCCATCCTCACCGCATGGGCAACCAGGAATTTATGCGTGTACCCTTGCTTTTCCGCGAGGGTTGTTCCGAACTGCACCCTCTGCTTCGCGTAGGGGATAACCTTCTCCAGGGTGGCAGCGCTCGCAGCGAGGCCGAAGGTGGCGACCATGAGCCGGGTATACCCGAACACCCTGTTGGCCTGCTTCAGCCCTACTCCCTCAACACACCCTACAAGGTTCTCTGCCGGCACATAGACATCCTCGAGGGTAAGAGATGCGGTATTGGAGGCCCTGATACCATGTTTATCCTCATGGGTTCCCGGAACGAGGCCCTGCGCCCCCCCTTCTATGATAAAAAATGACGGTCCTTCAGGGGTATCAGCAAGTATAGTGTAAAGATCCGCCACCTCTCCGTTGGTGATAAACTGCTTTTGCCCGTTGATCCTGTATCCCTTGACCTCTCCGCCTTCTCCGAGTACCCGTTCCGCCTTGGTTTTTAGTGCCTGGACATTACTTCCCGCTTCTGGCTCTGTCACCCCGTAGCCCACGATGAGACCTTCATCGGCAATCCTCCCGATGTAGAGCTCCTTCTGGGCCTCCGTGGCCCCTACTCGAATGGGGTCCATGCCCAGACAGATGGCTAGAAATGAGGTGGCAATGGCCATATCTATCTTTGCCATCTCCTCCGACATCCTGGCGATCTGCATGGCGCTCGCCCCCAAACCGCCGTATTCCTCCGGGACAAAGATGAGATGGAGGCCGATATCGGGCCCAATCATGAATCGGATAAGATCCTCCGGGAACTCCCCCTTCTCATCCAGCTCCAACCTTGTTTCTAGGGATAATTTCTCCCTCTCGATCTTTTTAAGGGTATCAAGGACAATCGTGTACGTTTCTTGATCCATTGTCATAATTACAACCTATACAGATCCTCCTCCAAAATCCTGATCCAGTTATCCCTGAGAACACCCATGGTTCTATCCCTGTCGCGGTCTGCAACTCCCAGGATGAGTATCGCGGTGGCCTTCGTCCCCAATCGTGACAGACAAGGGTAGATATAATCCACATTTATCTCCTCTTTCTTTAAGGGCTTTAAGATGGAATTGAGACCACCCGGGTGATCCGGTGTTTCGCAGGCAATCACCTCTTCCACGCCTACCCGGTAGCCTCTCGCCTTCAGCACCGTGGAAGCCCTCTCTGGATCGTTGGCCACGAACCTCAAGCTTCCCTTATCGCCCTCTGTGCTCACGTAAAAGGCAATGATGTTCACCCCGCTGGAACCTAAAATATCGCTCACCACCGATAGTTGCCCCGGCTCGTTCTTCAGTACGAGATTGATCTCCTTCACCGGCATTTTCCATCTCCCTTCAGGACATGGGCAGCGCCCATCTCCAAGCCCTTCCTGTTGATCTCCATCAACCGTGCCTTCTTACCCTTTACCACCTCCGCCAATGCTTCCATCAGGGAATCGATATGGGTAATGTTCGTTGCGCCTGCAAGTGCACCGAGCATAATCATATTGACAATCTTCTCGCTCCTGAGCTTCCTCGCCATGGTATTGGCCGGTATCTTAAAAACATCAATATCCTTCCTCACAGGTTCAATATCTATCAGATCGGAATTCAACAGAAGTGTCCCCTTTGCTTTGATCTGGCCTTCATACCTGATCAGAGAGGGCTGGTTCATGGCAATCACATAATCCGGAAACGATGCCACCGGTGAGGCGATTTCCTCATCTGAGATGGATATCGTGCAGTTCGCCGTCCCCCCCCGAACCTCGGCGCCATAGGAGGGAAGATAGGTGACGTGCCTTCCCTCCCTCATACCGGCCACCGCGAGTAGGTAGCCCATCATCAATACTCCCTGACCGCCAAAACCCGAAAAAATTATCTTTATAAGCATAGCGCAGCCCTTATTTCAAGGCCTCTCGATCCCCAGCCGTCGTGTCCTTAATAACCTTAAGCGGGAAGATCTTCGTCATCTCAGAGCCGATCCATTCATTGGCCTGTACCGGTGACCTCTTCCAATTCGTGGGGCATGCGGAGAGGATCTCTACCAGGGAAAACCCCAAACCCTGCATCTGTACCTGAAAGGCCTTGTGGATCGCCCTTTTCGTGCGCACAATATTCCTCGGGGTATTGACTGCCGTCCTCTCTATATAGACGCTCCCATTGGTAATAGCCAGCATCTCGCTCAAGTCAATCGGCGCCCCATCCCTGTTTGTATTTCTCCCGCCGGGGGTCGTTGTTGAAACCTGCCCCACAATGGTCGTCGGCGCCATCTGACCGCCTGTCATCCCGTAGACGCCGTTGTTCACGAAGATAACCGTGATGCACTCTCCCCTGTTCGCCGCATGGATCGTCTCCGCTGTTCCAATAGCCGCGATATCACCATCACCCTGATAGCTGAACACGATCCTTTCCGGCAGCGCCCTCTTTATGCCGGTGGCCACTGCAGCCCCCCGCCCGTGGGGCGCCTCTCCCATATCCACATCGAAATAGTCATAGGCGAGCACTGCACAGCCCGCCGGAGGAACACCAATCACCTTGTCACGTATAGTCAACTCATCGATAACCTCTGCAATCAGTCGATGAATCACACTGTGACCGCAGCCGGGACAGTAATGAAACGCAGCATCTTTCATGCTCTTCGGCCTGCCGAATACCCTTTTCATCTATGTCTCTGCCTCAAGTCCTTGACGGTAGTAAATGTTCGTGATCACCTTCGCAATCTCGTCCGGGGTAGATATAATCCCGCCCGGTCTCCCATAAAAGTGGGTCCTTCTCCTTCCCTCCAGCGCCAGCTTCACGTCCTCCAGCATCTGACCGGTACTCATCTCGAATACCAAGAAATCGCTAACCACGCTGCTCAACTCACGCAACTCCCCCGCAGGAAACGGCCAAAGGGTCTTCGGCCTGAACAGCCCTACCTTTAGTCCCATTTCCCTCACCCTCTTTATCGCACCCCTTGCGATCCTGCTCGCTGTCCCGTAGGCAATCGCTACCAGACGAGCATCATCGGTGAAAAATCGCTCTGCCTGAGGAAGTTCCCTCTCGATCATCTCGTATTTTCTGAAGAGCTTCCAGTTGTGTTCCTCCATAGCGGCTGGATCCAGGATAAGGGATTTTATGATCCTGCTCGATCTGCCCTTCGCACCGTCGAGCACCCATGGCTTCGGTGGAAGGGAACCTGGATCGATCGGGTCCGGAAACACGACTGGCTCCATCATCTGACCTATCATCCCGTCTCCCAAAATCAAGACCGGAGTCCTATAGTGGTCGGCGTACTCAAAGGCCATCCTCGTTAAGTCTGCGGATTCCTGGCCTGAGCTGGGGGCAAGGACGATCGTGCGGTAGTCCCCATGGCCGCCGCCCCTTGTGGCTTGAAAGTAATCGCCCTGAGATGGGGCAATGTTCCCCAACCCAGGTCCTCCCCTCATGGTATTAATGATGACAGCAGGAAGCTCTTGAGCAGCGAGATACGATATCCCCTCCTGCTTCAGGCTTATCCCGGGGCTGGATGAGGAAGTCATGACCCGTTTTCCCGTCATTGAAACGCCGATAACCATATTGATTGCAGCCAGTTCGCTCTCAGCCTGAATGAACACGCCGTCTTCCAGGGAAGCCAATGCGCTGGCCATATATTCAGTGAGCTCGTTTTGCGGTGTTATGGGGTATCCGAAATAGAATCGGCAGCCGGACCTGACTGCTGCCTCGGCAATTGCGTGCGTTCCTCGCATGAGTAATTTTTCAGACACGGTATACCTCAATAGCGATCTCAGGACAGACGATAGCGCACAGGGCACAGCCTTTGCATTGATGCTCCTCTATTGTCGTATCCTGTTCCTGGTAATGCATGGGATAGTAGCCCTTTTGATTCAGTTTATCGGAAACCGATAGTAAGCCCAAGGGGCATACCGATTCACAAAGGTAGCATCCTTTACAAAGCTCCCTGTCAAGCCTTATGAACCCTTGCTTACCTTTACCGGCCATAGCCTCCTTCTCTTTCCTGCACCACGGCGCCCTGCTGCCCCCTGCTCCTCTTCAATAGGTGATGTATGTAATCGTTAATCCCTCGCCTGTCAATCCATTTTTATCCACGTTCATCGAATAAAACATGTCCTTGACCTTAAAGTACATTTCGCTTAAGATACAAAAATTGTAACAATTTAGCTCTTTGAAACTACCTGATGCATGGGCATGGGGGTGTCTTTTTTCTCATCATACCCTTGAACAGGGGGCATCAGCGTGCCGCTTCAAACCATGCGCACAAGCACCTGGCCATTGTCTTCTAGGGTCTTTGTCCGTGTGCGCCGGTTTGAAGCGGCCTCCCGACTTGTCTTTATTG
>CAYPNL010000024.1:0-11044 GCA_964412045.1 uncultured Desulfobacteraceae bacterium | reverse complement strand
GTCGTACTGTTCACATGCCTCATGGTTATTGAATGTTTAGGTTCCCTCGTACAGAACCGTATAGCTCATCCTCTTTGTCCCGGTTCACCTTATGCAAGCCGTGAAAGGATCTTCTTGTGCAATGCGTTCTTGAGCTCACCGATTCCCTCTCCGGTGAGTGCGGAAATAGCCAGGCACTCCTGCCCACTGTTTTTGAATGTATGACATAGTTGCTCGAGATCCCTACCTTTGAGAGGGGCAATGTCGATTTTGTTGAGCGCGATCACCTGATCCTTGTTGATCAGCGACGGGTGATAGAGCATGAGTTCCTTCTGCACCATAGAGTAATCCGTGAGGATGTCTCCGGAATGGGGGCGATGGATATCCAGTACGTGCAACAGGATGGTGGTCCGCTCGATATGCTGGAGGAATTTGTGCCCTAACCCCTTTCCGCTGGCCGCGCCCTCTATAAGGCCAGGTATGTCGGCCAGGGTCAGGGATTGATCGTCATCGAACATCATAACCCCGAGATGAGGCGTAAGGGTGGTAAAAGGGTATTCGGCTATCTTGGGATGCGCGCCGGAGAGACAAGACAGGAGGGTAGATTTGCCTGCATTCGGTAACCCGATGATACCTATATCGGCGATGAGCTTGAGCTCTAATTTGAGCCTTTTTTCGATTCCTCTCCGGCCTTCCTGGGCAAATCGAGGGGTCCTGTTCGTGGAAGTGGCAAAATGCTTGTTTCCCTTACCGCCGGCTCCTCCCTCCGCCAGCACTACCTCGTGGTTATCGAGCACGAGGTCGGCGACGAGCTCACCGGTTTCCATATCCGTTATCATTGTTCCCAGTGGGACCAAAATCAGGGAATCTCGGCCATTTTTGCCGGATTTATCCTTGCCGCTCCCCGGCCTCCCGTTTTGGCCCTTGAAGGAGCGCCTGGACCCAAGGTCATAGAAGGAATAAAACCTTCTGGTTGCCTTGACGATGACGTCTCCTCCCTTTCCGCCATTCCCTCCATCCGGCCCGCCTTTAGGTATAAATTTTTCTCTTCGGAAACTTACGCAGCCGGCTCCTCCATCACCGGATCTTACAGTGATCTCGGCCTCGTCGATGAATTTCATATATTTGCTTGAATTTCAGCTGTTTTCAAATGTTGACCTGCCCGCTGATACCTTATCGGGCACTATATATCAGGGAACACACATCGAAAAAAGGCTATACGTAATGGCGGTAGCAGGCGGGCCTGCGCTATAAACGTTGAAGTGACTGGTTGGATCAAACTGAGCAGAGGGTGTTTGAATTGGTTTTTCTGTGAACACTGTCCGGCTTACGGTGCGCAGCTTGTTGGGCATTTCGTGCTTAAGGGGCGTATACGCTTACCTGTTTTTTATACTTGCCCAATCGTTCAAAGGTTACGACTCCATCGATTTTCGCGAAGATGGTATAATCCTTACCTACACCCACATTATTCCCTGGATGGATGCTCGTTCCCCTCTGTCTGATGATGATTGATCCGGCTTTTACGGGTTGGCTTCCAAACCTCTTTACCCCTAATCTCCTGCCTGCGCTATCCCTGCCGTTCCTTGAGCTTCCGCCTGCCTTTTTATGCGCCATTGTTATATGCCCTCTCGTTCCTCGTTTTTCATTTTCGAGTTTTACGGCTCATAGGCTGAAGACCGATGGACTTAGTTTGCGACGATCAGTTTATTCCTAAAAGCCTTGTACCTTCAGTCTATCTACCTGAGTAGAAACGAATCTATGCTTCAATGTCGAGTATCTTGACCCCGGTGTAATCCTGTCTGTGACCCTGTTTCTTTCGATAGCCCTTTCGCCTCTTATATTTAAATACCACGATTTTTGGCCCTCTGCTGTGACGCGTGATCTTGGCTACGACCCTCGCGTCTTTCAAAATGGGCCTTCCCACCGCTACCGTATCATCTTTTGAGACGAGCAATACGTCATCGAAGGATACTTCATCGCCCACATTGCCATCCAATCTTTCAACTGTTATCTCCTGGCCAGGCGCAACCCTGTATTGCTTGCCGCCAGTTTGGATGATCCCATACATGCTAACCTCCACGATACCGAACTATATTTACATTACCGTACCATCAGGGCAAAGTCAATAGAAACCCCCTCGTCCCTCTTACCTTCCCGTGCATTTGAGGTAAGAGGAGATGGACATATAGCCCCCTGAGGAAGAAATGTCAATCCCGATTTCAGCTCGCTGCACCTGGACCCGCTTACCATATTCCGGTGAGAAAATCGACTCTGTATACACAAGAGAGACGGTTCTTGAAGTTTTTACGATAAAGGGTAGTATCTGAAGCAAAGTTGTGCTATTCGAATAGTATGGTTCAAAGAGGAAATGGAGCTTATGCCCATTTATGAATACCAGACAAAGATACCCTTAAAGGGTTGTAGCATGTGCCGCAAAGGCTTTGAGTATATCCAGGGTATTGATGAAGAGCCCCTGACTCACTGTCCGAATTGCGGAGGCGAGATTAACAAGATTATCTCTTGGTGTCATGCCGCAATGTTCGATTCATCTCCGGATCATATAGCTACAGAGCAGAAGATAACCGAATATGAGAGGGAAGGTCTTTACAGCCATGCAGCGGAGCTTGCCGATACATACTCACATAAGACCAAAGATAAACTTTTGAAAGAAAGAGCCCTGGAGAATTATAAAAAGGCCGGATACCAGTTTGATTGGACCTCGGGTGACGACTCCTTGTAACCCGTCGCGTCAGCACGAAACAGATTGATTGATGGCCGTAAACTCGCCTTCTGAACGTCTTGTATTTTAAAAACATCAGAAAAGGAGGGAAGAGATGTCTGATTTTTTTCAATATGGAGAGATCGCAACCTTTCATCGGCTCAAGCAGAGAGATCTGGCGGAACTCGAGGCTGAGCTGGTAGAGGCCACGAGGCACAGGCCTATTTCCTTAGTGCTTCCCTATATACCTGTTGAGCTTCAAGGGCCGGGCCTCCCGAAGATAGCAGAGGAGATCCGGCACGTTTCCTACCTCAAGAATATTATTGTCACCATAGGACGGGCAAATGCCGAGGAGTTTAAGGAGGCGAAGCGGTTCTTTTCCGCATTTCCTCAGCACCCGAAGTTGATCTGGTGTACGGGGCCAAGGATTAAAGGCATCTACGATTTGCTTGAGAAAAAGGGCATCAATGTGGGTGATGACGGCAAGGGAAGGTCTGCATGGACTGCCTATGGATATATCCTTGGCCTTGAGGATAGCCAGGTCATCGCACTACACGATTGTGATATCGTTACCTACAATCGGGATCTACTCGCGCGGCTCTGCTATCCTGTTGCAAGCCCCACCATGGGATTCGGCTTCTGCAAGGGGTATTACAGCAGGGTTACGAATCAGATGCACGGCAGGGTAACCAGGGTTTTTGTAACCCCGTTGATACGGGCACTCAAGGAGACCTTAGGCCCCAATCAGTTCCTCGATTTTCTCGACAGCTTCCGATATATCCTCGCTGGGGAATTCGCTATGGATGTGGATGTTGCACACATGATCAGGATTCCGGGAGACTGGGGATTGGAGGTTGGGGTGCTGGCCGAGATACACAGGAATTGTGCGCTCCGAAGGATCTGTCAGGTAGACCTTTCTGATAACTACGAACACAAGCATCAGCCTTTGACCCTTGAGGATCCCAACAAGGGATTGTTAAAGATGGGAACGGACATTGCCAAGTCAGTGTTCAGGACCCTGGCAAGCATGGGATATACCTTCAGCAATGAGATATTTGTGACCTTACGGGCAAGCTACCTGAGGATTGCCCAGGACCTCATTGCGCGCTACGAGTGTGACTCAGAGATCAATGGCCTGACCTATGATAGGCACAAGGAGGGCAGCGAAGCAGAGGCATTCATGAGGTGCATCGTGAGCGCCGGCCAACAGTATCTCGAAACGCCCTTCGAGGTTCCCCAAATAGCAAACTGGAACAGGGTGATTTCGGCGGTGCCAAATATCTTCGATCTGCTGATCGATGCTGTTGAACAGGATAATAAAGCCTAAGACACGGAAAAACAATCCACCTCCAGAGGACGTGGCTCTATGTGGCGCCCCTGGGAGGTGGCTGAATGTGTGCCCTTAGATTATACGATTGTTAGAGTAGTGGTTTTCATTACTCCAATCATCCAATACTCCAATACTCCGTGTAAAGGAAAGAACCATGAACGGCAGAGCCAGCTTCTCCGACCATGCCCGGAGGAGGTGGTTTTCTGAGATGAATACAGTAGAGAAAAGGGAGTGTTACTGATGATGAACGGACAACAATATGAAGAAAGCCTCAGGCGCTTGAATCTGGTAGTCTATATGTTCGGAAAGAGGATTGAAAACGTGGTGGATGATCCCATGATCCGGCCATCCATGAACGCGGTTGCCAAGACCTACGAGCTGGCCCACCGCCCGGAGCATGAGGATATCATGACTGCCAGCTCGCATCTCACCGGTAACAAGATTAACCGATTTACCCACATCCACCAGAGCATTGAGGATCTGGTGAAGAAAAGCAAGATGGGGAGACTGCTTGGTCGTGAAACAGGATGCTGTTTTCAGAGATGTGTGGGAATGGATTCTCTTAATGCATTGGATATGACGACCTTTGATATTGATAGACACTACGGCACAGAATACCACCAGCGTTTTCTGGAATATTTGGAATATGTCCAGGAACAGGACCTGACGTGCTGTGGGGCAATGACCGATACCAAAGGGGATAGATCTTTGCCGCCGCACCAGCAGGCAGATCCTGATATGTTTATGCACGTTGTAGAAGAAAAAAAAGACGGGATCATGGTCTGCGGGGCAAAGGCTCATCAGACAGGAGCAGTGAACTCACATGAAATAATTGTTATGCCCACCATTACCCTGCGAGAAGAAGACAAAAACTATGCCGTCTCCTTTGCGTTACCCAGCGATACGCAAGGGATAACCTACATTATAGGACGTCAATCCTGCGATACGAGAAAGTTGGAAAAAGGGACCATGGATAGGGGCAATCTCTTTTTCGGGGGACATGAGGCATTGGTTATCTTTGATCATGTTTTTGTACCGTGGGAACGTGTCTTTATGTACAAAGAATATGATTTTTCAAGGCAATTGGTAGAGCAGTTTGCCGCCTATCACCGACAGAGTTATGCGTGTAAGGTGGGGGTGGGAGATGTCCTCATCGGCGCCGCACAAACAGCAGCGGAGTACAACGGGCTGGAGAATGCCTCACATATCAGAGACAAGATTGTTGAGATGAATCATCTGAATGAGACCCTCTACTGTGGGGCTATAGCCTGTGCATCAGAAGGGCATAAGGAGCCAAGCGGCACCTACTCTGTGAATACCTTGCTTGCCAATGTACACAAGCAAAATGTCACCCGTTTTCCCTATGAGATAGCCCGGCTTGCACAGGATATTGCGGGTGGCTTATTGGCAACGCTGCCGTCTGAGGACGATTTTAAATCCGAGGAGGTTGGGAAATGGATGGAGAAATATTATAAAGGAAGGGTGGATATTCCCACTGAATATCGGATGCGAATTCTCAGATTGATTGAAAACCTTACCCTGGGGACTGCTGCAACAAATTATTTGACCGAATCAATGCATGGGGCCGGATCGCCTCAAGCGCAGAGGATCATGATTACCCGGCGCGTGAACATGCACGAGAAACAGAGAGCGGCAAAAAGGCTTTGCGGCATTGAAGATCTATAGGGATTAAAAGATAAAGATCGGACTCAAATATTGTGGAGGCTGTAACCCCGAATACGATCGAGTTGCCGTGGTACGGCATATAGAAGAACGATTGCAGGGCACGGTAGAGTTTGTTGAACCTGAATATGAAGGTATTGAGTTCCTTTTGGCAGTAGAAGGGTGCAGCACTGCGTGCGCTGATTTGAGTGCCTTTCAAGGGATGGAGATTCGAATAATAACCGGCATAGAAGAGGCGGAAAGATTCATCAAGGAAATAAAAGAAAATGAGGCTTGATGAGCTCGTAAAACTCGTATTTCCCTTCCTTTTTACGACTTTGTCACGCATCCATGATACATCACGGAGGAGATTGCTCGAGAAGCGGTTCTTCGGCGTGGATTATGGTGATTATCTCAGGCCGGTAGGATGGCCTCTCTCCGAGGATATTGCTCAAGAGCCTTACCACGATCAGCGATATTCCCAATCCTGCAAGACATCCCACGAGGGTGGTGAGGTTGAAATCCGCACCGGATGATTTTCCCGAGAAGTAGCCCGCTAACGATCCTCCCACGAGGCCGATGGCAGGGATCATGTAGACCACGAACGAGGCCTTGGCCACGGTGCCGGAAGGGATTCCGATCCGTACCGTATCCCCTGGCTTTGCTCCGATGGGGTTGAGCGCCTCAGCGATCATCTCCTTGCCGCCTCCGAGCATATGGCAGTAACCCTTCGCTACACATTGTCCACACATGGATTGCCGGTCCGTTACCACGAGGGCCTTTTCGCCCCTCACCTCTGTCACCGTTCCCAACTCCTCGTTCATGTAAGGTCTGAGCATCTTGAAGATCTCAAATGGTGGCTGATTTCTATCCATTACGTCATGCCCCTGCTGATAAAACTCCTTTTTAACCAGACCTTTTGTTCACTATAGGGAAATGAGATGATTGTCAAGAAATTTGGGCGAGCCGTTATACAACACCGCACTACTATTGAAGAATTCCCATTGCATTCTTTCACTTGAAGAACTATATGATTATAGTGCGGCGCAGCAATCCACAAGGCGCGCACGAGCGGATAGAAGAGAATGAGGGAAGGAGTCCATGACATCAGTCTTGGTTACCGGCGGGGCAGGATATATCGGAAGTCACGTGGTAAAGCAGTTAGGAGAGCAGACGAACGATCAGATTACCGTGATCGACAACCTCTCCACAGGGGTGAAGGAAGCAGTTCTTTTCGGGAGTTTGATTGTCGAGGACCTTTCAAACACTCTTGCCATCTCAGAGATCTTCTCGGAGAAGAGATTCGATGCGGTTCTCCACTTCGCCGCATCGATTATTGTGCCTGAATCGGTAGAGAACCCCCTGAAGTACTATGCAAACAACACCATAAACACCATCGAGCTTATCAGGTGCGCGGTTCAACATGGCGTTCGGTATTTCATTTTCTCCTCTACGGCTGCCGTATACGGCATCCCGGAGGAGGTACCTGTAAGGGAAACGACGCCTACCCATCCCATAAGTCCCTATGGCATGAGCAAGCTCATGAGCGAGGCCGTGCTTATGGACACAGCACGATCCAAAGAGCACTTCAACTACGCAATCCTGAGATATTTCAACGTCGCAGGAGCGTCACGCGATGGTAAACTGGGTCAGAATTTTCCCGAGGCCACGCACCTCATCAAGAGGGCTGCCCAGACGGTGATCGGGCAGGCGCCCTATCTTGAGATCTATGGCACGGATTACGATACCCCTGATGGCACGGGACTGAGGGATTACATTCATGTGGAGGACCTTGCAGCCGCACACGTATCAGCCCTCGAGTATTTGATCGACGGCAGAGGATCGGATGTCTTTAACTGCGGATATGGACGGGGATACTCGGTGCGAGAGGTAATCGCTGCGATGAAGGTGGTGAGCGGGGTCGATTTTGCCGTGAGAGAGGCGCCCAGAAGGCCCGGCGATCCTCCCACCCTTATCGCAGACAACACCAAGATCCTGGGGCATCTCCCTTGGAGACCGCAGTGCGACGATCTTGCCCTTATCTGCAAGACAGCCCTTGCGTGGGAGAAGAAGATAGCACAAGCGCCTTCTGCGAAACTCAATGCTCAAGAACAGGAAGTTACTTTTTGAGAAGTTCCAGCCTTAGCCTGAGATAGGCCTCTGATGCCGTTTCATCTTCCGGGGAAATCGCAAGGATCCTTTTGTAGAGCTCAAAGGCCTTCTCCCACTCCCCTTTATGCTCCGTAAGCGCGGCCAGTTGGTGGAGGAGCTTGGTGTCCTTTGGCTGTAAAGCTAGTGCCTGCTCCATCTCGGTTTCTGCAAGCTCGATTTTCTTCGCGTTGAGGTATGCCAGGATGAGGTATTGCCGGAGTTGGGAGTTCTTTGGATTCGCATCAACGCCCATACGCATATAGCCTGCTGCTTTATCGAATTGTTTACGGGCTATGAGGTAATCAAAGAGATACTCATAAAGGGCGATTTTCTCCGGCCTTGATTTGATCAACTCCAGGGCCTGTGCATAGGCACGATCAGCCTTATTGAACCTCTGGCAGACATCGAAAAGCGCCTCCCTGGCCTCTATGTCTTTGGGGTTGATCGTGAGGAGCTTCTCAAGGTAAGAGATGCTCTTCGTGGCGTTGCCTGCCTCTGCCTCCAGAACACCGAGGTTAAAGAGGATGGTTGTGTTTTTCTTGTCATGGGTCAATATTTTTTCATAGGTGGTCCTCAGGGCATTCTTGTCTCCCTCTTTTTCCAGGATATTCGCATAGATGGTTAAGGCCTCGAGGTGGTTGGGGTCTTGTGCGAGGGTTTCCTCGATATAGTCCTTTGCTTCTTTGAGCTTTCCCTTGTTAAAGAGTGAGTGGGCCAGGCGCAGCCTGCCATCGATATCGCCCTTTCTAAGCTCAAGCGCCATGCGCAGGTATTTCTCGGCCAGATCCGGCTCCTTGAGCTCATCGTAGAGGGAGCCGATGTTGTAGTAAAGGTTTGGGTCATTCTTATCATACTTGGCTGCCTTGAGATACCACTCGAGGGCATCCTTTCTCTGCCCGATCTGAAATGAGAGGTAGCCTATGTTTTTCATGAGAGTTGTCTGCTCGGCCTTGGTTAGCAGGGGAAGCATCCTGGTGTATTCTGCTATGGCCTCCTTGATCCGACCCTTTTTTTCCAATAACTCAGCAAGGTGCACTCGGAGCTCCAGGTCATCGGGGCTCTTCGCTATGATCTTTTTCAGTGTGCTGATTGCCTGATCATACTGCCGAAGGCGTTCATAGGCCTGCGCCAGCGTTCTCATGAGGGGTGGATCGTCTTTTGTCTTGAGGATTTCCTCCAGCAGTTGGGCTCCCTGTTTCCACCTCTTCTGGGCCAGATACTCATCAGCGAGCCTGAGCTTGAGGCGTATATCATCGGCGTTTTGCTCGACCGCCGACTCCAGGAAGGACAGCCTTTTTTTGTCATCGATTATCCTTTTTGTCCTCTCCAACCAATCCTCGGTCATGGGGGCGATCGTAAGAACCAGTTCGCCGATGACCTCATTGTTGTGCTTCACCTGTATGCTGTATGTATAGCGGTGGAAGATATCCTCGCCTGGAAGAAGTTCTGCAAGGGTCTTTTCTTTTTCAAGGGCGTTCACGTCGAAACCATGCGAGAAGAGCCTGATGCCTCTGTTAAAGGGCAAGGATGTATCTATCTTCAGGATCCTGAGCCGATCGTTCGGGTGGGCGTAAAGGGTCTGCTCCGGGAAGAGCCTTTTCTCAGTCCCGTTGTGTGAGATCACCATGTGGCGGAATACGGGAGCCGGATTGATGAGTTTTCGCACCTGGTCCTTGAGCAGTGAGCTACCCGGGCCACCGATAAGCAGGTAGAGCAATGCGGATAAAAAAAGGGCTACTACCAAAAGGATAGCCCTTGTTGTTCTCCGCTTTTTTCGGAATAGGCTTTTCCTCTTTGTCAATTACCTTTTCTTTCCCCTCTTCTTGCTCTGGGCACCGCCTGCTTCCCACGGTGTTCCGCTCCACAGGAGCAGTATGGGACTTGCCACGAAGATGGAGGAATAGGTGCCGACAATGACGCCGATGAGCAGCGCAAAGGCAAAGTCGTGTATGACACTACCTCCCAGGATGAACAGGCATGTGACCACAATAAGGGTCGTAACGGAGGTAAGCGTGGTTCTGCTGAGCGTTTCATTGATGCTGCGATTTATCAGCTCTGGTAGATTGCGACCTCGATACTGCCTGAAGTTCTCCCGGATCCTATCAAAGACCACGATCGTGTCGTTCAGGGAGTAGCCGACGATGGTGAGAAGCGCAGCCACAATGGACAGGGTGATTTCCCGGTCCGTGAGCGCGAATGCCCCCATAGTGATGATCACATCGTGGAAGAGGGCGATAATGGCTCCGAGGGCGTATTCAAGTCTCAGAAACCAGCACATCCCGATGGTGATGAGAAGTGCGACTGCGATGAGCCAGAGCACGCTTAATCCCAAAGAGGCAACGATGTAAGCGCCGAATGCAAGTGAGGCAGCCATGATGATGCTCACGGTCCACTTGTACTCAAACCTGCCTGAGATGTAGATAACCATGAAGAGCATCGCGTAGAAGATGGCGAACAGGGCCTTTTCCGTGAGATCTTTCCCGATCTTCGGACCCACCATCTCGACCCTCCTGACCTCCACGTTCTGCTCCCCGAAGGCGCTATTCAGGGCCTGGTTGACCTCCTTGTCGAGCCCGCTCAGCTCGATATCGCCCCTGCTCACCCGTATCAGGTATTCACTTTCATCTTTCTCGCCGAATCTCTGGATGAAGCTGTCTTCCATGGTGATTGCTCGCAGGGCATCCCTGATCTCATGGGTCGTGACCTGTTGATTGAACCGTACCTGGATCAGGACGCCTCCTGCGAAATCGACCCCATAGTTGGGCCCGCCCCGAGCAATCAGCAGGACAAAGGTTAATGCTATCATGGCCCCAGATACGATAAAGGCTATCTTTCGTAGACCGATGAAATTGATATGTATATCCGGTTTAATAAATTCCATGCTCTGCTCTTTCTAGATGCTTATTTTTTGCCATCCACGGTTGATGATAAGGTAGTCGAAGATAAGCCGGGTGATCACGATTGCCGTGAAGAGGCTGGCTATGATGCCGAGGCTCAGGGTCACGGCAAATCCTTTTACCGGGCCCGTGCCGAACTGAAAGAGCACCAGGGCTGCGATCAGGGTGGTGATATTGGCATCAAGGATTGTCGACAGGGCCTTACTATAGCCCCCGTCAACCGCAGCACGAGGGGTCTTGCCCAACCTCAGCTCTTCCCTGATCCTCTCGAAGATGAGGACATTGGCATCGACGGCCATACCGATG
>CAYPNL010000023.1:0-4168 GCA_964412045.1 uncultured Desulfobacteraceae bacterium | reverse complement strand
GTATGCGAATATATAAAGGATCAAGCCATGGAATACGACAAGGATAAGGTCGATGAACTGGTGCTTGCACTGCTCTATCTGACCACTCATGAACAAGGAGATATCATTGAAGAAGCCTAAGGCATATATATTTATTGATGCTTCAAATTTTCATTACTACCTTGTTAAGATTGGGTGGCAAATTGACTGGAAAAAATTTAAGGCCTATTGTGAAAATCTTTATGAGTCACCCAAATTCTTTTACTACGAGGGGGTTCCATCCAAATCTCAACATTTTGACGTCCATCCACAACACTCGTTGAATCAATTCATTGAGGCAAAGAAAAATAAACTAAATTATTTTAAGTTTTTGAAATTACTATCATTTAAAGTAAGGCATAAACCAGTTGGAAGAGTTTATGATAACACCGCTGGAAAATTCAAGCACAAATGCAATTTTGATGTAGAATTGACCATTGATGCGCTCGATGGCATGAGTGACTATGATGTTTTTGTCCTTTTCAGTGGCGATGGAGATTTTATTAAGCTTGTCAAGTACTTAAAGGGAAAGAAGAAAAAGACAGTAGTAATTGCGCCATCAGACCGTCTTTCTGATAATCTTGAGGATGCTGCCAATCAGGTAATTTATTTGGAGGATTTAAAATCGGAAATCAGTCGTTAGAAAAAAGAAAGCCCTGCTATTGCAGAGCTTATTCGCCTCCGCATAAGAGCAGAGGCTTTAGTCATTTAATATAATTATCGCCATTTTTTTGGAAAAGTCAATATATATTTTTTGGCAAGAACATTTTTTCAGTTTGTATTGAAAAGTTTCGACTTGCTTAACATTGAACGGTGAACGGTGAACCTATTCATGCTTTGAGCTGTCAGCTAACCCACATACTGCCTTTCTTTCCTTGACAAAGCCGACCCATAGTTATAAGCTTGCCACAACTTTAACGAGCCTCTTGAGGCGAGGAGGGATCTTGCTTGCCCCGTGCAATCAAATTCGTTCTAAACAGTACTCTTCCCTCTCCATATTTGCTTCTCAATTATGGCATAATTTCTGGAATCTGAGCTGTCCTATTCCACTGGGGGTTTGTAATTCCCACATAAGGGTTTTTCAAAAAGCTCCATTAACGCAGTATTAGTGGAGCTTTTTTTGCGTCTATTTTGCAGAATGACATGTTGTTAAGAAAGAAAAAAACATGAGTCAAGAGTAAAATTAATCAGTCTGGAATAGAAGTCTCCAGCATCGATTAAAAGAGTTTAAATGAAATGAAGATTACCTTTACTAATTAAGCGATTTGGCAACAGTCTGAGATTTTTTGTATGTTGGCATCAAGCCCTATATTAAAATTAACTTGTTTGGATAGCTGTTCGGAAGATGCGATATAAAGCCGACATAACAGCAGGATCACTGAAAGTACCTGAGAGTAGGATTATTGCTGACCTTCTGATCCGGGGCGTCAATGACCAGGAGTGGAAAAGGACTCTCTTGAAGGATAATCCCCTTCAGTCCAGGAGCCCAGCCACCACCATTAGGCTTGGAAGGCTTATACGTAAGCGTTTAGACCTTATGAAACCTGAACTTTGGGAACTTGTGCGAGACGGCACTGCTACTGTAGCCACTCATGCAGTTCTCGCAGGAGCTGTGAAGCACAGTTTTCTTCTGGGTGATTTCCTGGATCTCGTTGTCCGAGAGCAGTACCGGCTATTTAGTGAGACCCTCTCAAACAAGCTTTGGGAAGAATATCTTGACGAGTGCCGGGGCCGCGATCCTGACATGCCCGTATGGAACGAATCTACCAGAAAACGCCTCCGTTCGTCGGTCTTTCAGATACTGGCGCAAGCAGGCTATATTGAGAACACAAGATCGAAGAAGCTACAAACTGTTCACATTACGTCCCAGGTAATTCGCTACTTGGAGAAATATAACGAGCATTATGTGTTACGCTGTATTAAGGTCGCACCATGAACGATTCGTTAACACAACGGCTCAATGAAATTCTCCCAAAGATTACCTCAAGTGAATTCCTTAGCGGGAAAGGACTCGGAAACGAGATAGCCTTCTATATCTTCGATTATCCCCCTGAAGAAGAACTTCGCATTCGTGCATATATCCAATTCCTCATGTCACATATTCCTAAGCACAGGCCTGGGCTCTGCGTAAGGCATGTTAACCTGTTTGATCTCGTCATCGATCACCTGAGGCAGAGAAACCTGCTTGAGCGTTGTTTCCAGATGCAGAAACAAAAGGGCGACGGGGCGGTAGAAAGGGCGCTTCAGAGCCCTCTTAAGCCGGAAAAGTTAGTACAATTATTTGCTGAAGTCGCCGAACCCCAGGATCAAGACCTGGTAGTCGTATCCGGTGTGGGGAGCGTCTGGCCTTTGGTCCGATCTCACAGCTTGCTGAACAACCTACAAACGGTTATGGGACAGACTCCGCTGGTGCTGTTTTATCCCGGCCGCTATGATGGCCAGGCCCTTCGGCTGTTTGGCAAGATAAAAAGCAGCAACTATTATCGAGCTTTTAAACTTATGCCTTGAATGAGGTTCGCGATGCAAATCAAAAGCTTATTCAAAAAAGACATCTTCCGGACGATTAATGGCGTTGTTAAAGCGCACCAATTAGACGAGCGCTCAGTCTGGCAGGAACTGGACGAGTTTGTCCTTACTAGGGAACTCGACCGGCATTTTCGCACGTTCCTGTCGTCGTACTTGAACGTCATTGACAATCCCCATGATCCAGCCGTTACCGGCAAGATGGGTGTGTGGATATCGGGATTTTTTGGTTCCGGAAAATCCCATTTTTTGAAAGTGCTTTCCTACCTGCTGGGCAACATGACCCATTCGTATGGAGGCCAGACAAAACGTGCTGTTGAGTTTTTCGATGCCAAGGTTGCAGATGCCATGCTCCTCGGAGACATCAAGCGAGCCGTGGCATCCGACACGGATGTAATCCTCTTTAATATCGATAGTAAGGCGGACAGCAAGGCCGGCCGTGATGCAATCCTCGCCGTATTCCTTAAAGTGCTGAACGAAATGCAGGGATATGACGGCGACCATCCCCACATTGCGCATCTGGAGCGATACCTCGACAGCCAGCATAAGCTGCAAGCGTTTCATTCCGCATACCGGGATATTACCGGAACCGACTGGGTCCAGGAACGCGATGCCTATGAGTTCAACCGGGATCAGGTTATTGAAGCCTTCCAGCGCACCTTGGGGCAAAGCCGTGAATCGGCGGAAAAGTGGATCGACAATGCAGAACGGAATTTTTCCTTGACGGTAGAAAACTTCGCCACATGGGTGAAGGACTATCTCGATACCAAAAGCCCACATCACCGTCTCGTATTTCTCGTGGACGAGGTCGGCCAGTTTATCGGCACAGACGGTCATCTGATGCTCAACCTGCAGACCGTTACAGAAGACCTCGGCACCCTGTGCGAGGGCCGGGCCTGGGTTATTGTGACATCGCAGGAGGAAATCGATACAGTTATCGGTGAGCTCCGTACGGCCGTAAAGAATGATTTCTCCAAGATTCAGGGACGTTTCCAGACCCGCCTATCCCTGTCCAGCGCAAATGCCGATGAAGTTATCCAGAAGCGTCTCCTCGAAAAGGATGAAGCAGTGGTGGAGGAGCTGAAAGCTATTTTTGCCGAAAAAGGCGACATTCTTCGCCATGAACTCACCTTCCGGGATTGCGGCATGACCCTCAAACCGTATGCCGATGCTGATGAGTTCGCCCGTGACTACCCCTTTGCCCCGTATCAGTTCCAACTCATGCAAAAGATTTTTGAGGTGATCCGTCGGGTAGGCGCTACAGGCCTTCATCTGGCTAGAGGCGAACGTTCAATGCTGGACGCCTTCCAATCGGCAGCGCAAGGTGTGGCTCTGAAGGAAGTCGGTCTCCTTGTGCCCCTCTATCAGTTTTATCCTTCTATCGAGAGCTTTCTCGACACTTCGGTCAAGCGGACCATCGAGCAGGCTGGGGATAATCCGAGCCTGGAACCCTTCGACATCAAGCTCCTCCAAGTACTCTTTCTCATTCGCTACGTCGAGGAGATGAAGGGCAATGTGGACAATCTGGTTACACTCTGTCTCGATGAGATTGATGCAGACCGATTGGCATTACGCCACCAGATTGAAGAAAGCCTCCGCCGTCTCGAAAATGAAACCTTGATCAAGC
>CAYPNL010000022.1:0-4456 GCA_964412045.1 uncultured Desulfobacteraceae bacterium | reverse complement strand
GCTCTTTGTGCTCTCACCGGACTGGGAAGAATGGGCCTCATCTACGATCACCGCAAACCGCTTCCCAGGCAGTTCGGTTACCTCCTCAACAATGACGGGAAACTTCTGAAGGGTTGTCACGATGATTGTTTTCCCTGACTCAAGCGCCTCCTTGAGCTTGCGGCTTGTCGTATCGATATTCTCCACAATGCCGCTTGTCTGTTCGAACTGCCGCACCGTGCGCTGGAGCTGCCGGTCAAGAATCCGGCGATCCGTAATGACTACAATCGAATCAAATACCCGCTTATCATCCTTATCATGGAGTACCGACAACTGATGGGCAAGCCATGCAATGGAATTGGATTTGCCGCTGCCAGCCGAATGCTGAATCAAATATTGATGCCCGGCGCCATACACCTTTGCCTGATCGATAAGCCTTCGCACGGAATCAAGCTGATGATACCGGGGAAAAAGAATAAGGCGTTCGCCCGTTTTCCTCCCTTTGTCATCCTCCACCTCAATCTCATGGATGAAGTATTGGATGAGGTTGAGCACGCTGTCCCTGGACCATACCCTGTTCCAGAGGTAATCCGTTGCGTAGCCGGTTTCTGTGGGCGATTTCGGCGGGTTTCCGGCGCCTCCGAACTTGCCTTGATTGAAAGGGAGAAAGCCGGTCTTGGGGCCTTGCAGGTGGGTGGTCACATAGACAAGGTCGGGATCGACGGCAAAGTGTGCGAGGCATCGCCTGAAGGTAAACAACGGTTCACGGGGATCTCGATCATAGCGGTACTGATTCATCGCATGCTCTACGTTCTGGCCGGTGAGCGGGTTCTTGAGCTCAGCGGTGAAAAGAGGAATGCCGTTTAAAAAGAGGGTCAGATCAAGGCTCTTTTCATTCCTTTCGCTGTAATGGAGCTGGCGAATAACAGAGAAGAGGTTGCCCTCGTATAGTTTCTGTATTTCCTCATTGAGCCCGCTTGCAGGCCTGAAATAGGCAAGCCTGAATCGACAGCCTGAATCTTTCAGGCCCTTTCTCAAGACATCGAGGGCGCCCCGCTTGCCGATCTCAGAAGAGAGCCGCTTAAGGAATCGCTCCTTGACGGCAGCGCCATAGTAGTCTTTGAGTTTGTTCCATTCTTTCGGCTGCGTGGCATAGATGAAATCTACTACATCCCTCGGCATCAGGCACAATGCCCGGTCGTAATCATCGGGCATGCGCTTGTGATATCCTCCGGGCACGAATTCACCAAACCCCAAATCTCTTTCACCCAATGGAGAGTCACTTCTACGAGGATCATCCGGGCCGTTTTTGAGAAGCGCCTGCTCGATGGCCCCTTCAAATGCCCTTTCTGCTATCTCGGGACTCATGCTGCCTCCTCCCGAACGTCAATTTTACCGGTGACGGCTGCGGAGATGAGGGCTGTGCGGTATTCCTTAAGATGGTCAATCCCTTCATGGATTATAGCGATAAGATTATCAATTTTCCCTGTTTCCCGATCAAGGAAAGACGCAATCTTTAATTGCTCAGGAATGCTCGGGAATGGCACGAAATGGCTATAAACATAGCGCCGTGATAATCCGGGAATAGCGCTGTCCTCAGAATAAGAGTCAAGCCCCAATACCTGCATTAAGTAATATAGCCACCGTAGATTGGCTCTTGACACTCTTTTGTCTATAAAATAGGTTGTATCTATTGCGAACACAGGCGTTTTTGAATAGTTTACTTTTCCAAATGAACCTTTACGGCCTATAATTAAAACTGGAGATAGTGTGTTAGCATTTGAATGATTTCCTACTGGGCCATTGGAGCCATATACTTCTATATCTCCAGCTTCATATTCATCTGTTGGTAGAGCATCCCCATATTCTAATCGTGCAACACTCTTAAAATTCCATACTTCCCAATGTGCTGGAATTCTCCCCAGCCACTCTACACCGGAATCCTTCATAGGGACATTCGTGTCTAAGCCCGCCTGCACTGCAGCTGCGGCGGGCAGGCCCTTGCTGACGGCGTGGGTAATGAGAGCGGTTCGCTTTTCTTGCAAAAGCTCTATGAGCCTTTCTTTTTTCTCTATCAGCGCATCGATCTTGGCGATTTCGCGATTAAGGAATGTTTTTATGCGATGCTGTTCGTCTATCGGCGGAACAGGGAAGAATGCATTGTCGATCCAATACTTACCTAGTCCATATCGTGTTATACCAGTTGCTGCAACCCTGAATTGATCATTGATCCCGTGCGCACCAAACGAACGAAACAGATATTCACCATCTACCAATGCGGGATCAGGATGAATCTGTGCTAGATGATAGCCGCAGAGCACGCCATTCAAATCAAAAGGAACATAGGCAGAAACTGCTATATCGTCCCAAGATTCCGAGTCCTTTGTAACAATCACATCTCCCTTTCGAAGCGTGAAGTTAGCAATTTCATCAGGAGAAGCCGTTGCCTCCATGAAGGCGATATTAGGACTGATATAATCATTGTAATAAACATCCTGATAGTTACAAAGAAGGGTGGGGAGTTCTCCATTTTCTGTTTTCTTATTGACACTACTGAATCTTACTGAGGCTATGTACTTCAATTTCTGAATATCCCAGTGCGCCGGGATTTTTCTTATCAATTTCACCCCAGAGTCTTTATACTGTGCATAGCTCTTAAACTTCATTCCCAATAACTCATTTCTTTCCGTATCCGGCCTTTGTTTGAGGTCGCAATTTGCGACCTCAAAGCCGCTGCCTCCTCTTCATCAAGCTGGAACATGAAATCGGCTGGGAAACGGGAGGCGTCGCGGCGCACCTGCTCATTGAGCCGCTTGGTCGTGACCCCGTAAAGCATGGCAAGATCGCTGTCGAGCATGACCTTTTGTCCCCGAATCATAAAGATGGCCTTCTCAATTCCGGCAACAGAAATCCCCTTCATTCAGCAACCTCGCGCAGCATGGCCATGATCTCCCCCTCGATCTTTTTGATATCCCCCTCGATCTCTTCGAGCGGGCGGGGCGGGTTGTACGTATAGAAATAGCGATTGAAATTGATCTCGTAGCCGATCTTGCCGACTCCTGTATCCTTGTGATCCCGAATGGCGGTGTTGATCCATGCTAAAGGCACATGGGGCTTTACTTCACGCTCGAAGAATTCCTTGATGTCCTCGCCAAGGGGCACGGTTTCCGTATCCCTGAGATCAGGATCGGCCTCAGGTTGCCAGTCTTTATCCAGGCATATTTCGGCTGTTTCATCCCGCTCAGAGAGGGCTGAGAGAATCGCTTTTTTGATGTTAGGGGAAAGCTTGACATTCGCCTTTTCAGCCGAGGTTATAACCAGTTCCCAGAATTCTTCCCTGTTTTTGAAGCCCGTATCGGGGAGTTCCAGGAGGAGCTTTTTGATTTGCTCTTGCTTGGCCCGGCCTTGGTTTTCTTCAGCCTCCCTCACTTTCGGATCTTTTTTCTTGCTCACCGCCAGGTTTGTGAATGCGCTGTGCTCATCAAAGCGATTAATCCTCTCTGAAGATGCCTTGAAATTGAGGCGGAGCGGCCTTTCAACGGTTATCTTGCGATATCCAAAATAGGTGGTTGGGTAGATCTTGCTATACGCATTCTCTTCACCTGATTTCAGGATTCGGACAATCTCAGCCGCCTTATCTGCCGGAATTTCTCTGCGCTTGTCGCCGAGGCTCTTTCTCATGGGCGTCCAGAATGAGGTTGCGTTGATTAACTGCACTTTTCCTCTGCGGTTTTTGCTTTTTCGGTTTGACAGCACCCATACATAGGTTGCAATCCCTGTGTTGTAGAAGAGCTGCTCAGGCATGGCGATCAAGGCCTCAAGCCAGTCGTTTTCAAGGATCCAGCGGCGGATCTCGCTCTCACCGCTTCCGGCATCCCCAGTGAAGAGCGGCGATCCGTTCATGATGATAGCCACCCGCGAACCGCCTTCATCCAGTAGCTTCATATGAGAGAGCATGTGCTGGAGAAAGAGGAGCTGGCCGTCTGAGATCCTCGGCAGCCCGGCTCCGAATCGTCCTGAATCACCTCGTTCGTATTCCGTCTTGACGGCCTCTTCATCCCGCTTCCAGTCCTTTCCATACGGGGGATTGGTGATCATATAATCAAAGTTTCTGCCCGCATGTTTATCATCTGAAAGAGTGCTCCCAAAGGCTAAATTGTCGGCGTCATGGCCGTCCGGATGGAGCATGAGCAGATCCGATTTGCTCACTGCCCAGGTCTCCGGATTCACCTCCTGGCCGAAGAGATGGATATCGGCCTGGGGATTCAGGCCGGCACGGTCTCCAGCACCGAGGATATGCTCTTTGGTTATGGTGAGCATGCCGCCGGACCCGCAGCACGGGTCATATACGGTGCGGATGATGCCCTCTCCCTGGATCCGATCCTCATCGCCGGCAAGCAAAAGGGCCACCATGAGATGAACGACATCACGGGGGGTGAAGTGCTCGCCTGGGTTCTCATTCAAGGCCTCATTGAAT